>JBEIQI010000346.1:0-2375 GCA_040376605.1 Flavobacteriales bacterium
TGGTGATAATTTGTAATGGTGTAATGTTCATTTCATATCCAAATGCCATTTGCGCAAGTGACAATCCACTCCATAATGAATCACCCGGATTTCTTACAATTGGAGTTGCTTCACCAGGTAGTCCAATATTTAATTTTTCATGTAGATGAAGTTTCTTTAGATGATCTACAAATTTTTGAGGATTGTTAGAATAATTTTGTAATACGGCCTTGATAAAAAATACGTTGGATGATTGTTCAAATGCTTGCTGAAGTGAAATGGTTCCATTTTTATGAGAATCATGAACGGTATGTCCATAATAGGTAATACTTCCATCGCCAGTTGAAAGCTGTGTGGATGGATTCATATATTCATCGTCCATTAATGCCATTGCTGTGGCAATTTTGAACGTGGAACCCGGATCGGTAGCTTCGCCAATGGCATAATTAAAACTTTCATAATAATTGCCATCCTCATCTTTTTTCAAATTGGCAATGGCAGCAATGTCACCTGTGGCAACTTCCATTACAATAACACAGCCGTGACTTGCACCATGTTTTTGTAGTTGCCTGTTTAATTCGCTGGTAGCTACATCTTGAAGTTGAGGGTCAATAGTGGTTACTACATCATATCCATCTACTGGTTCAATGGTGTTGTCATGATCGATGGGTCTCCACATACCACCAGCCAGCTTTTCCATTAAACGCAAACCTTCTTCACCTCTCAAGTATTCATCATAAGCGGCTTCGATTCCCAATCCGGTATTATTTTCGTTGGATTCTTTCCCAATGGTTCTGGCAGCCAGATTCCCATAAGGTTTTACCCTTTTGTATTTTTCAACTTCAATTAATCCGCCTTTATAACGACCCATTCTAAATAATGGGAATTCACGAACTAATTCTACTTCTCTTCTGGTTACATTGCGTTTAATGAGGAGGTATTGGTTGTTTTCATTTTTCCCATTTGTTAAATGGTTTTTGTATTCTGCCGAAGATTTATCTTTAAAAAGCTTGGCTAAACAAATGCTTAAAGAGTCAATGTTTTTGTTCCAGGATTCATTAGTGATTTTTTCAGCTTTTGTATCCATTCTTAAATCATAAACAGGAACCGAGATGGCCATATAACTGGTGTCTTTCGCTAAAATATTTCCTCTGGTGGGTTGAACCAAAAAGGTGTCCTGACTCATCATCTCTGCTTTTTTTCTCCACATATCACCTTCTATAAATTGAATCTGAAAAATTTTCCATATCACAGCAACACCCATTAATACCAACATCAGGTATAGGATGTACATGCGCCATAATATGTCTTTCTTCTTTTCCATTAATAGATTTTGTTATAATCCTCGGTGTTTACATTAATAACTCTAGGCGGTACACTATCTGAAATATTCATTCCAGTAGGAATTAGCATTTCCGAAACCTGGTACTCTTTACATTTTTCGGTTAACTCAGCTTGTAAGGAAATAAATTCAGCATGTAATTCTTTTATTTCGCTTTCGGTTTGGGTAATTTCTCTGATTTTATTTTCAGCGTAATAGGCATTTGCAATATAGATAGCCAGGATAATAGCAACGAATAAAAAATAGGGTAGATTTTTTAGAAAATAATCTTTCTGTAAAAATTCACCGTTCAATAAAAACAAAATTGAGAACCTACGCTTACGCTTTGGCTTAGATGCCAAAGGAGCTTCTGCTTCTTCTATTTGTTTTACTGTATTTTTTTCTTGACTCATTGTGCCGCTTACTTTATTTAATGTCCACCTTTAGAGATAGGACTTATAATTCTATTTGTTAATGCCCGAACAGTTATTCGGATTACTGCTGACGATTTTCTCCTTTCGGTCGTCTATATTTTTACCCCTATTCGGAGCTTAGCGCTTCTGCTTCGGGGATTTTTTTCTATTTCTTGATCGTCGGGGACGATGGGTTTTGAAGTAAGTGATGTAATAGGTGTGATAATATTTCCGTAAAGATCTTTTTCCAACTTTGCTTCAAAATTTCCACTCTTAAAAAAATTCTTTACCAATCGATCTTCTAAACTATGGTAGCTCATGATGGCTATCCTTCCTCCTGGTTTTAAAACTCTTAAACTGGCTTCCAATAATGTTTTTAAAACTTCCAGCTCATCGTTCACTTCAATTCTTATTGCCTGAAAAATCTTCACCATTAAATCTTTTTCCAAATGTGGCTTGGTAGATCCTTTAATTGCATCTTTTAAATTTGCAGGCGTTATAATTCGTTGCTGACTTCTTGCTTTAATAATTTTTGAAGCAAGTTGACGTGAGTTATGCAATTCACCATATTGATATAAAACATTTGCTAAACTCTTTTCATCATAATCATTTAATACTACTTGTGCATTTAACTCTTTCGAATTATCCATGCGCATATCTAA
>JBEIQI010000048.1:0-15492 GCA_040376605.1 Flavobacteriales bacterium
AAATTTAAGGGTTTATACGAAATATAAAAATTTGGGTTTGTTAAGTTTTTAACAACGTACGTCCTAAATCTTTCATTATAACGATATTTGAGGCCTGATTCGTATATGTCATGGAAATGCCCGTTAATACTGAGATAAAGATTGAACAAGGTTGGAAAAAGGAACTTGAATCGGAGTTTAATCAACCTTATTTTACTCAATTGAGGGAGTATTTAGTAACAGAAAGGAAGGCATATACCATTTATCCGAAAGGTGGACATATTTTTAGGGCATTCTCAGCATCCCCTTTTAATAAAACCAAAGTTATTTTAATTGGCCAGGACCCTTATCATGGGGAAGGTCAGGCAGAAGGTCTATCCTTTTCTGTGGCCCCGGGTATAAAACCTCCACCGTCCCTCGTGAACATGTACAAGGAGTTAAAGGCTGATATCGGGTTTAATTTCCCCAACCATGGACATTTAATGTATTGGGCCCAACAGGGGATTCTCCTTCTCAATTCAGTTTTAACAGTTCGGGCAAATCAGCCTGCATCTCATCGAAATCAGGGTTGGGAAACGTTTACCGATAAGGCCATACAACAAGCATCCAATCATAAAGAAAACCTGGTTTTTTTATTATGGGGCAAGTATGCCCAGCAAAAGGAAGAGTTGATTGACCCTAACAAACATTTAATTTTAAAAGCAGCACATCCATCTCCATTTTCAGCTGCCTCTGGTTTTTTTGGTTGTAAACATTTTTCAAAAACCAATAAGTATTTGTTGGATCACGGTATTCAACCCATCGATTGGCAATTACCCATTCATCTATAATTGAGTAAACCATCTTAGGTTTTCATCCTAAAGTATTTGTAGTTGGAATTCATTAAATTTGAATATCATATATGAAGGGTTTCATGAGGTTTCGGATTTTATTAGGGTTGATTATTTCAATGACTATTCATTTGGAAGCTCAAACATTTCAGGTGCAATACCATACCATCTATCAAACCAAACGTAAAGCGAACTTTTCCGAAACCCAAAAAGTGAAAAATGAAGTAGAACTATTTACTTCCGTCCAGAAAACATTGATTGAATTTTATGAAAGTGGATATTTGTTGGCCAATGTCGACAGTTTCTCCTTAAAGGATAAAACCTATCATGTTTATATTTCATCAGGAAGCATTTATAAATGGGCTCGCTTAAAACAAGGTAATATTGATGAGAAAGCATTGTCGCAGGTTGGATTTAGAGAAAAAGTTTATTTTAATGAACCCATACACTATAAAAATTATTACCGCCTTCAAAAAAGATTATTTGCTTATTACGAAAACAATGGATATCCATTTGCTGCCGTTTCTATTGATAGTGTTACCATAAATGGCAGCCAGATGAATGGTGTTCTGCGGGTAAACAAGGGAGAAAGAATATTAATTGATACCATCGTAAATACGGGAAAAGCAAAAATTGCCCCCGGTTATTTACATGCTTACCTGGGTCTTAAAAAAAACAGACCCTATAATGAAGCAGAAGTAAGGAAGATTCAAAATAGAATTCGATCCTTACCATTTGCCAATATGACTACTAAACCCATTATCGAATTTGAAGGTGCAAAAGCAAGTTTGTTTTTAAATATTGATAAAAGAAATGCCAATCAATTTAGCGGGATTGTAGGAATTGTTCCGAATAACGATAAGGATGCTGACTTTCTGATTACCGGAGATATCCGACTTCGTTTACAAAACCTCTTAAAAAGAGGAGAACTTTTAAATGTTCAATGGCAACGATTACAAACGGCCACTCAAAATTTAAAGGTGGAGATCATGTATCCTTATTTATTAAATACGCCCATTGGCTTAGAAGGTAAATTTAATTTTTATCGCATTGATACTTCTTTTTATAACATTCAATTAAATGTAGCGGCTCTTTATATGTTGAGAGGGAATGACCACCTCAAACTTTTTTACAGCTATAATACTACTCGAAAAATTCTAGATGAAAATGGAGTATCTACTATAGGAGGTATCAATAATATTGATGTGAACTATTATGGGGTTGGATTACAATTAGAAAGGACTGATTTCCGATTGAATCCTCGCAAGGGTTGGAATGCTTATTTCAGCGGAGCCATTGGTACCAAGAATTTTTTGTCCAGTCCGACAACCGATACGGTGAACGTTTCCGATACCACCAATACCAATAATCAATTACAAATGCAGTTTACTACGCATGTAGAATATTATATTCCATTCGCTAAAAGATTTACTCTGAAATTTGCAGCTCGTGGAGGGTACATTTTTAATAATAATTTATATTCGAACGATTTGTTGCGGATTGGCGGATTAAACACGTTGAGGGGTTTTGATGAAGAGAGTATTTATAGTAATCTCTATGGAATCGGAACTACAGAACTGAGGTTTTTATTTGATGAACGTTCCTTTGTAAATGTTTTTTGTGATGCAGGTTATTATCAAACCCGAACAAGAAGTGGATTCCGCGATTCGTATGTGGTTGGCTTTGGAGCAGGAATAACCTTCGATACTAAAATTGGAATTTTTACCTTTAATTATGCCCTCGGAACTCAACAGGATTCCCCCGTTGATTTTAGAAGATCAAAAATTCATTTTGGTTATATCAATTATTTTTAAGGATGGTTTTATAAGGTTAAGACTTCAGGTCCTGGCAAAGTACTTAGAGCTTAAATACTTTATGTTTATATTTGGACAAGCATGCAAAAACGTATTCTACTATTCATTTTATTCCTGATTACCATTTCTTCTTTTTCCCAAATACCTGTTTGGCAAGGTTTCGAAATGAATTGGACCTATAATCATCGGATAAATCGTTTGGGATCATATATCTATCAGGACTCTGTTTATAATACTGCGGCTACTGGAATAGGCCGAGATAGTGGTCAATTTAAAACTCATTATTTATTATTGCCCGATAGCAATTGTGCTTATCAAGAATTTGAAATTTATCGTCAGATAGAGGCCAAAGAGAATGAAATGATCCAAATACAAATAGATACTTTAATTCCGGTTTCATATCATCATTCTATTTTTTATTTAAATGGTTTCGATCTCATTGCTAATAATGATGCCGATAAGTTACAGTTGATGGATTTTTCTGTGAAAATGGTAAAGGGTAATAATGATTCCACCTATTTACGCATAGGTATTTCGCTCATCTTTAATTGTCAAAGTTTAGAATGTGATTGGATTAATAATGAAGTGGAATATGATCTGCATTTATATATAGGATCTATTACTTGGAAAAGCCAGGATTATATTTCATATACGAAAATGAATATCCTGGAAGAACAAATCGTATGGGATAAAAAATCAGGAGGAAGCATCGTTAATAGCACGACTGACTTTGATGGACCTCGGTTTTATACGGACATCCATCTCTCTTTAAACAAAGCCCATTGGTATGCCGGTTTGGGTCTGTTTACAAAGCATTCATACAGTACGACCATGTATTTTCATCAATACCGGATGAACATGAAAAAAAATGCTTACTACAAACCTCATGCTAATTTTAGTAAGAAGGCAAAGGGAAATGCCAAATACGAAATAGAGGGAATTTTGTTAACCCGCCCGGCAGAAATACCTTCAACCTATCAAGTATTTGATGGATCAATTATTTGGAAAGGAAACAACCGTTCCGCATTCGGCAGAGAAGCGATTCGATCTAAATCGATTCGATGAAATTATAATTCCTTGGTCCCCTGAAAAAGGTATCCATGATCATGAGAAGTGATACTTAAAAAGCCTTCAAAATAATATCCGGTCAATAGGGTGTCACCCACTGCGTTTGATAAAAGAAGATTATAGGCCTCTGTATTGTTTTTAAATAGCTGGGCATGTTCCAGATAGGCTGGAACCATGAGGTCTGAAGATACTTCTATGCTGATATAACCATCATTAATATTGGTAACCACCGCGGTAGCATCAATGGTATCGGCCCCATAAAATTTCCCTTGGTAATTCCCCTTTACAATTTCCGAATCCGAACAGGAACTGAGGGCAATACTGGTTATGATGAATAAGCTAATTAAAAAATGTTTTTTCATACTGATCAAAGTTAATGGATCATAAGGGTTTTACAAATGAATTTAAAAAACCGGATCATTTTTTTCTCCGATTCGATATTGGATTTTTTTGCCCATATTGGCACTACAATAACCCATGATGATTTCCTCTTTTGTTAATCCTGCTGAAGTATACTTCATAGAAATAGAAGAATCCCTGTTAATATGCACCCAAATAGTTTTTCTTTCTCCTGGTAATAATTTCTCTACATGTTTTTCTTCACAGCCTTCAATATAGATATCGGTCATTTCTGTTGGCGATGGATTGATCAGTTGAATTCTCATTACGGATAGCAGGTTCATGATAAAAATAAAATAGATCACTACCACGGGCACATTCACCAGTTGTACCATTGTAACCAGGAAGGCTTTTTTTCGATGGTTTTTATTTCTTATGCCATGTCCAACTACCATGATGGGGATAATAAGGTTCACTAAAACAGCAAGAGCTGTATAGGCATATCCAATAAATAGGACTTGGTCTTTAGAAGTTTGATAATAGGATAGGGTGAGTAAGGTCCCCATTATAAACGAAACGAGGCTTGTCCAAAGGGCAATTTTAAAAATGTTGGGCATATGGAATTGGTTCTTTTCAAAGTTAGGGGATGGTATGATTCTTTCCAAATATTATATTTATTAGTCAGGAAGCTCAGATTCATGTATTTATGTGATACTTCTGTATGTCAGGTTTGGGAGTATGGATGTTAGAATAGTATTATAAAATTTGTTTGATTACTTTTAATTCATAATCCAAATGAAATGAAAAAAATTCTGCTTGTTTTAACCTTCTGTATTTGTTCCATGGGTTTTTCACAAACACCAGGGAATGCTTTAAATTTTGATGGAGTGAATGATATGGTGGTTAGTACCGTTCCTCCATTATTCGGAAATCTTGCTACCAATGATTTTACGTTTGAAGCATGGGTATACCCAACGGGAGCCGTATTTTCAAGGATCATTTATGCTCAATTCGCTACCAATAATTTTGCTACCATGAGTACTGGTGCCCCTAATAACATTTATTTTTATGTGATCGCAGGAGGAACAACCTATAGTATTGCCACTACGGCAACTTTACCTAGTAA
Source organism: Flavobacteriales bacterium (assembly GCA_040376605.1). GTDB lineage: Bacteria > Bacteroidota > Bacteroidia > CAIKAF01 > CAIKAF01 > JANWKQ01. The sequence goes on from JBEIQI010000048.1 coordinate 5,157, forward strand.
TCAATGGACTCATGTAGCTTGCAGATGGACCTCATCCACGCTAACTCCAGAAGTATTTTTTAATGGTGTTCTACAAGCTGGGGCTGCTGGTGGCGGTTCTTCAACGGGTACCAGTGGACTCATGACTATAGGTGCTCGACCTGGGGGTGCTCAATATTTCCCTGGTTCGTTGGATGAAGTAAGGGTTTGGAGCGAAGCCAGAACTCAATGCGAAATTCAAGCTAATATGAATGGTGAATATATCGCCACACAACCTACATTAGTGGCCTATTATAATTTTAATAATGGCATTGCCGGAGGCTCAAACACGGGGATAATCACCTTAAACGACATCAACGCAACATATGATGGAACGTTAAATAATTTTGCTCTAGCCGGGACTACTTCTAATTGGATTAATTCGGGAGCTGTGATTAATCAAATTAATAACGGAGGTATAATTTCTTCGTCTTACTCGAATACCATCTGTAATGGGGATACCGTTATTTTTGGCGGACTACCTCGTTTTACATCAGGAAGTTATTCTGATACAGTGTTAACGGTAGGTGGATGTGACAGTATGGTTACTTTAAACCTAACTGTTTTAAATCCTCTGGCTTCCAGTTTTAGTGTTAGCACCTGCGATCAGTATACTTTTAACAGTACCTTACTTACTTCATCAGGTTCTTATAATGATACATTAGCAGGAACATTAGGTTGTGATAGTATTGTAACATTAAATTTAACTATTAATAATACGCAAACAAATACACTTAGCCAAACAGCATGTGATGAATATTTATTCAATAGCACATTGCTTACTGCTTCCGGAACTTATGTAGATACACTCAGCACATTCAATGGTTGTGATAGCATTGTTACGCTTAACTTAACCATTAATACCGTTAACAACAGCGTAAGTCAGGCAGGAACTGTTTTAACAGCAAATGCTGTTGGAGCCAATTATCAATGGTTGGATTGTAACAATGGTTTTGCCATTATCCCTACTGAAACCAATATGGTGTTTAACACCTTGGCAAATGGTAGTTATGCTGTGGAGGTGGTTGAAAACGGTTGTACGGATACCTCGGGTTGTTTTGCAGTTAATACTTTTGGGATTGACGATGAATCAGAAAACCTCCTGGTTATTTATCCAAATCCAACGTATGGTTGGTTGAAGGTTCAATTAAATGAGAATCAAACAGGCTTGAAAAAGATTGAATTGATGAATATAAATGGACAGGTTTTGCAAACCATCGGTATTAATTCCTCAACCATGAATATTGATCTGAGTGAATACAATACCGGTGTCTATTTAATCCGTGCTGTTGGGGATGTAAATACAAAAGTGCATCGGATTATGAAGAAATAAGAGTTCATCCAATATTGGTCCTGCTTTCGAATGGATCGTGATGGTGGTTCGAATCAATAAAACCCGCAAGTCTCATAAATTGACAGTCTTGGTTGAAGGATTTGATCTAGTTTCAAAGTTTGGGGAACGGAGGTTGATTTCCAAATGGATAATTTTTAAATTCTCATGTTATTTGCAATTATGTAAATAAAAAAGCCGAACTTTTCAGTCCGGCTTTTTACTTCGGCAAAAGTAAATTGTACTATTTTATTCTCTTAAGAACCGCAAGCTTCGCATGCATCCGGATTATCTAATGAGCAAGAAATTTGTGATTTCATATCATCTTCCATGAACTGATCGAGGTTATTGGCGGTATTATAAGCTGCCAATTCTTTTTTACCCGCTTCCTCTAATGCAGTAGCATTTTCGGTATTGGTATCCTTCATGATATTATTATCTACGGTAAACTTAATAGCGTCTGCAGCAGATTTAGTTCTTAAATAATACATTCCTGTTTTTAAACCTTTTTTCCAGGCATAGAAATGCATCGAACTCATCTTGGCAAAATTAGGAGTCTCCATAAAGATATTTAAGCTTTGGCTCTGACAAATATAGGCTCCTCTATCGGCTGCCATATCAATAATATCTCTTTGTTTAATTTCCCAAATGGTTTTATATAATGCTTTTAAGTTTTCTGGTATCTCCGGAATATTTTGGATAGATCCATTATGGCTCATGATACGTTGTTTCATTTCATTGTTCCATAATCCAAGATCTACTAAATCTTTCAATAAATATTTATTTACTACCGGAAACTCCCCACTCAATACTCTACGCATATACATATTAGAGGTGAACGGCTCGAAACATTCGTTATTACCTAAGATTTGAGCTGTAGAAGCAGTTGGCATAGGTGCCATTAATAAAGAGTTACGTACTCCGTATTTAACTACCTCTTCTCTTAAGATATCCCATTCCCAGCGATTGGTTGGGGCTACGTTCCATAAGTCGAATTGGAATTGTCCTTTGCTCAATGGAGAACCCGGGAAGGTTTCGTAGGCACCTTCGATTTTCGCCAAATCTTTAGAGGCTGTCATGGCCGCATAATAAATGGTTTCGAAAATCTCCTTATTCAATTGTTTTGCTTCGTCACTATCAAATGGCAAACGTAATTTTACAAAAGCATCGGCTAATCCTTGCACTCCTAGTCCAATTGGACGGTGGCGCATATTAGAATTGCGGGCTTCCACAACCGGATAATAATTACGGTCGATAATTTTATTCAAATTTTTGGTTACCTCGTATACAACTTCAAATAATTTTTGGTGATCGTATTTTCCATCAATTACATATTTAGGTAAGGCAATGGAAGCCAGGTTACATACGGCTACTTCATCAGGGGACGTATACTCAATAATTTCGGTACATAAGTTAGATGAACGGATGGTTCCTAAATTCTGTTGATTGGATTTACGGTTGGCCGCATCCTTATACAACATGTATGGAACACCTGTTTCAATTTGTGCTTCAATTATTTTTGCCCAAAGATCACGAGCTTTCATGGTTTTACGAGCAAGACCTTCGGCTTCGTATTTAGCATATAAGGTTTCGAATTCTTCACTATGCACATTGGCTAAACCAGGTGCTTCGTTGGGGCAAAATAAACTCCACTCTCCATCTTCTTCCACACGTTTCATAAATAAGTCGGGTGTCCAAATAGCTAAGAATAGATCACGGGCACGCATTTCTTCGGAACCTGTATTCTTTTTAAGATCCAGGAAGTCGATAATATCGGCATGCCAGGGCTCAAGGTATACAGCAAAAGAGCCTTTACGTTTTCCACCGCCTTGATCTACGTAACGAGCAGTATCATTAAATACTCTCAACATAGGGACAATGCCATTGGAAGTACCGTTGGTTCCTTTGATGTATGACCCCTTAGCTCTGATATCATGGATGGCTAACCCAATACCGCCGGCCGACTGTGATATTTTTGCACACTGCTTCAAGGTGTCATAAATACCATCGATGCTATCCTGTTTGGTAGTTAATAGAAAACAGGATGACATCTGCGGCTTTGGCGTTCCGGCATTGAACAAAGTTGGCGTTGCATGAGTAAACCAGCCCTCACTTAATAGATGATAAGTTTTTACTGCAGCTTCAATATCCTCTTTGTGGATACCAATGGCAACACGCATATACATATGCTGTGGACGTTCGGCCACTTTGCCATGAAGTTTAAGTAAATAAGATTTTTCTAAAGTTTTAAAACCAAAATAATCGAATGCATAATCACGATCATAAATAATGGTTGAATCTAAATACTCTGCATTTTTCATGATGATTTCATACACATCCTGTGCAATTAACCCAGCTTTTTCTCCGGTTACAGGATCTAAATAATCATAGAGTGCACTGATAACCTTAGAGAATGACTTTTCGGTATTTTTATGCAGGTTAGACACTGCAATTCTGCTCGCTAAAATGGCATAGTCAGGATGTATCACTGATAATGTCGCAGCTTCTTCAGCTGCTAAGTTATCGAGTTCAACAGTATTTACCCCTTTATATAAACCCTGAATCACTCGCTGGGCTACACGAACCACATCCACATACTGTGGGTGCAATCCATAACTCAGCTTATTGATACGAGCTGTAATTTTATCAAACTTAACGGACTCTTTTCTTCCGTCTCTTTTTAGTACATACATTTCAGACATAAACGTGCCGGTATTATCTGTTGGTTTAAAAAAAAATCAAAAAACTAATCATTAAAAATCTTCATCCATAGAGAAATCAGAATGTTTTACTTCTGCTTTCTTGTACTCACTAACTCTTTTTTCAAAGAAGTTGGTTTTTCCCTGAAGGGAGATAAAATCCATAAATCCAAAAGGATTTTCGGTATTGTATACTTTACTGCAGCCTAATACGGATAACCAGTGGTCAGCAACGAACTCAATATATTGTTGCATCATTCCAGCATTCATTCCAATTAACTCAACCGGTAAAGCGTCGGTAACAAATTCTTTTTCAATGGTTACGGCATCACAAATAATGGCTTTGATGCGGTCCTCACTTAATTTATTTTTTACATGGTATTTATATAAATGACATGCAAATTCACAATGCATTCCTTCGTCACGGCTAATAAATTCATTAGAAGTACAAAGTCCTGGCATCAATCCACGTTTCTTTAACCAGAAAATGGAGCAGAATGAACCACTAAAGAAAATACCTTCTACAGCTGCAAAAGCAATTAATCTTTCTGCAAAATTGTCGCTTTCAATCCAACGAAGGGCCCAGTTAGCTTTTTTCTTCACGCAATCAAGGGTGTCGATGGCTTTGAATAAATTATTTTTTTCGTTGGTATCTTTAATATACGTATCAATTAATAGAGAATACATTTCGCTATGGATGTTTTCCATCATGATTTGGAAACCATAGAACATTTTTGCTTCGGTATATTGAACTTCTCTTACAAAGTTCTCCGCAATGTTCTCATTTACGATACCATCACTTGCTGCAAAAAACGCTAGTACATGTTTAACGAAATGTTTTTCGCTGTCATTGAGCTTATCCCAATCCACTGCATCGTTGGCTAAGTCAACTTCCTCAACTCTCCAAAAGCTTTCTTGTTGCTTCTTATAATGTTGCCATATATCATGGTGTTGTATCGGGAAAAGCACAAACCTTCCGGGATTATCCTGTAAAATAGGTTCATCGATAACGGTTGTATTCGCTGGAAGGACTTTGTTCAGGTCCATGGTGCTTTGTTTTTCGGCTATATTATTCTCTGTCATAGGTTAATTTTTTTCTTCATTTTGGTTATATTAAGGGTGACAAAGCCGTTCATCTGAAATTATTTTTTAATTTTAGATGTCTAATTACTGACAACCCTAGTATTTCCTTGTTGTTTTTGGAGTTTTATCCTGATTTGAGGAACTCCGAAACTGACTCAACAAAAATTGGTTTTTCTTTTCATAAATGAAAGGATAAGAATTTAACAATCACCCCCCTTTTATTAACATTATCTTCATCTACTTGAGGGACTAAATCAAGGTGCTCTAGTTAATTATACTAGTTTTTATAAGTGTTTCACGGGTTATTGACACACCATGTTGATAAGCGGTTAAACTAATTTGTAATTTTGGCTCCGGTTTTGGCAGGGTTTTACAGTAAAATTTGCTAATTTTTTTACGTAATAAAAAAACAGCCTAAAATGCCCGTTTTTTCACCTCCATTGAGCCCTGGTAAAGGAGTGGGTAAAGGAAATTCTAAATGATCCATGATTTAAGGGGCTCTAACTTTGTATTAAAAAGCACTAAAAGTATAGTCTAATAAGCCTTTTAGATCTAATTGATAGGTTTGGTTGGGTCCCTCAACCAAGCAAAATGTAGCCACTACCCTTTAATAATTGGCCTGGAGCCCTCATACAACAAAGCATACCCAACGTTTGGTATCTTTGAAAACGAATCATTATATATATAGGATATACCCATTGCCTTAAATATTATTTCCCTTGGGTTTTCCATTGTATTGGCAACACCCTCTCCATTTAAAATGATTTGTGAAAGGAGGAAGTTACGCCTCATCAGGACCAGAACTATGGCTTGTGGAATATTTAAAAATAAGTACTGGATTTGAAGGATACTCTATAAGACTTGTAAGGTATTCATCCTTTTATTAGCAAATAGATAAGCACTATTGCGGCAGCCGTCATGATAATCATTGCCGCAAATCCTAATACATTCGCCTTGGTGCCATTCACATATTCTCCCATTATTTTTTTATTGTTCGAAATATGTAAGATTATGGCTATTAACACTGGAGCGGTGAGTCCGTATAATACTGCGGTATAAATCAAGGCCTTAATGGGAGAAATTCCTATATAGTTGAGCGACAGCCCAAGTACCAGTGAAATGGCAATGATGGCATAAAACCCTTTGGCTTGATGGAACTTCTTGTCCAATCCCTGAGCCCAACCAAATGTCTCTGCAAAAATATACGAAAGTGAACCACTTAATACCGGAATGGCGATTAGACCTGTTCCAATTACTCCTATGGCAAACAGTAAATAAGCTGCTTTCCCAGCCAATGGCTTAAGTGCCATGGCAGCTTGTTCTACAGTATCTATTTGATGAACACCTCCTTTAAACAGAACTGTGCCAGTGGTAAGAATAATAAAGAACATAACCAATCCCGAAACCGTCATCCCAAAATCTACACCCTTTTTCATTTCAAAGATGACCTTTTTATTGACCATCAAATGCCTTTTTTTATGTTTCATCTCCTCTACCTCAACAGAAGCCTGCCAAAAGAAAAGATAAGGCGAAATAGTGGTTCCCAGGATACCCACAAGTATTGCAATGAAATCTTTGTCAAATCGAATGGTTGGAATAAAAGTAGCTTTTAGGATGGCTACAGGATCTTGCTTATACAAAAAGGGTACAATAAAATAAACTAACATTACAATACATAAATATTTAAGTATGGTTGCAATCTTTTGGTAAGGCAACCAAATGATAAGAACCATTAATAGTACAGTAAAAAAAATACTAAAGTACATGGCATTAATTGCCGGAAACAATAAATTCCCAACAGCACCCATGCCCGCAATATCCGCTCCAATATTCATAACAATTGCAGGGAAGCTAAAAACCAACATTAGGTATAGAATAGGTTTTGGATAATGCTTTTTTAATGTGCCGGTTAAACCTTGGTTGGTAACCAAACCTATTCGGGCACACATTTGTTGAATGGATGCCATTAGTGGAAATGCTACAATGGCGGTCCATAAAGTGGAAAGCCCATAAGCTGCTCCGGCTTGCGAATAGGTGGCTATTCCTGAAGGGTCATCATCACTTGCGCCAGTAACCAATCCGGGTCCGATAAGTTTCCAAAACCTGGCAAATTTTGATGGGCTATGTTTTTTGGGTTTCATCTTGTGCTAGGTTAACCTCTACCAGAAAATGATATTTATGAGATTTGTATTGCAATGTACATAATCAACTTACCAATCCACTTTTTAAATGAGCGAAAGGCCGCCGCTGAAATCTAGCTTTGCTGAAATCATTTTCCTTGTTTAGTGCAAGCCTTACTAACACAATGCTTTTAGCACGTCGTGCCGGGTTATAATAAAGGTACTATCGGTTTTAAAATCCTTTACCAAAACCGCTGGATTTTCATTGGTAAGCATGGCTGCCAATGATTCCGCTGGTGTTGAAATATCTACAAATGGGAAGGCCGGTTGCATGATTTTTTCTAAAACCGTATCCTTACAACCAGGATCTTTTACCAACATACTATATATATACGTCTCGTTAATAGATCCAACAATTCTTCCATTTTTGGTTACCGGTACTTGGGAGAAATCAAAATCCCTCATCAGTTTGGTTGCTGCGCTAACGGTTTCACTTTGCTCCAACGTTTTTAATTCCAGACCCTGAGATCCACCAACCAATTCTTTTGCCGTTAAGCCTTTTACATCCAGATACCCCTTCATTTTCATCCAATCATCATTGAACATTTTTCCCAGGTAACGGGTACCATGATCATGAAAGATCACCACCACCACATCATCTTTTGTAAGCTTATCCGCCATTTGCATTAATCCGGCCATGGCAGCTCCTGCTGAATTCCCAACAAATATTCCTTCTTTACGGGAAATTTCACGGGTCATAACAGCTGCATCTTTATCGGTTACCTTTTCGAAATGATCAATGATGGAAAAGTCCACATTTTCTGGTAAAAAATCCTCACCGATACCTTCAGTAACATAGGGATAGATTTCATTTTTGTCAAAAATGCCGGTTTCCTTATATTTTTTAAAAACCGAACCATAGGTATCAATTCCCCAAACCTTAATGTTGGGATTTTTTTCCTTTAAATATTTTCCGGTTCCGGTAATGGTTCCGCCGGTTCCAACACCTACAACCAAATGGGTCACCTTACCTTCGGTTTGCTCCCAAATTTCCGGACCAGTACTTTCGTAATGTGCCTGGGCATTGCTGGGATTATCGTATTGATTTGGTTTCCATGAGTTGGGGACTTCCTTTTCTAACCGAGAAGAAACCGAATAGTAGGAGCGGGGATCTTCCGGATCAACATCTGTAGGACAAACCACTACCTCTGCACCTAAGGCCTTTAAGGCATCCACTTTTTCTTTAGATTGTTTATCGGTTGTGGTGAATATACATTTATAACCTTTTACAACGGCAGCAATGGCTAGACCCATTCCGGTATTACCGCTGGTACCCTCAATGATGGTCCCTCCAGGTTTAAGTCTCCCGTCTTTTTCTGCATCCTCAATCATTTTAATGGCCATTCTATCTTTAATAGAGTTGCCCGGATTAAAGGTTTCAATTTTAGCCAAAATGGTGGCCGGAAGTTTTTCAACCAATTTATTCAACTGCACCATCGGGGTATTTCCAATAGTTTCAAGTATATTCTTTTTCCACATGCCACAAAAATAACGAAACCCCTAAATTATCCGATTATCCTTACCTTAGACCTTTCAAAAAGAATTAACAACTGAAAAGGACTACCCTCATATTAATACTTTTTTGTCTCTTTTATGGGACTAGCTTCACACAGGTAATGTCTGATTCATCGCTTGTATCCTCCGATTCTGCTAAACGTCAGCAACCTATTTTTGAGGAAGATTATTGGAAGGTCAACAAATTTGTGAGCCATCAGCAGCGAAAATGGAGAATGCCTTTGGTTATTGGGGTAACCGCCGGACTTTATGCAGGCTCGTTTATTGGTCTTAATCAGCTTTGGTATGCAGATTATCCTAAGTCGGATTTCCATTTTATTGATGATAATGCAGAGTGGTATGGAATGGATAAAATGGGACATGCCGCTACTGCATATTATATTGGATATTATACTCAACCCGTTTTTCAATGGAGTGGAATGAGTCGGAAAGCGTCTTTATGGGCAGCGGGTGGTTTGGGTTTTGCTTATCAAAGTACCATAGAAATTTTAGACGGGTTTTCGGCAGAATGGGGAGCCAGTTGGGGGGATATGTTAGCTAATTTTAGTGGATCGGCCCTTTTTGTGTCGCAGGAACTTTTATGGAAGGAGCAACGATTTATGCTCAAGCTTAGCTATTGGCCAAGCGAATATGCAGAGAAGCGACCTAATTTGTTGGGCAGTAATATTCCGGAAAGATTATTGAAAGATTACAATGCACATACCTTTTGGCTCACCTGCAATATCTGGAGTTTTTTACCCAATCGAAATCAATCGAAATTTCCCAGGTGGCTAAATATTGCGGCCGGGTATGGTGCTAATGGAATGTTGGGAGGTTTTCAAAATCCCCCTGAGTTTGCTAACATACCAAGATACCAACAATTCTATTTGTCGATAGATATAGACTTTACTAAGATCAAAACAAGGTCCAAATTTTTAAGATCCTTATTTAAAGTAATCTCTATTATTAAAATCCCGGCACCTGCTATTGAGTTCAGCACAAATCCCAACCAGCCGGTGTTTTTCCACTGGATGATGTTTTAATTAGAAGGCTAGTTTTTTACAAACTTATAGCTTTGGATTTTTTCTCCATCTCTTACCTGAAGAACATAAATCCCGTTGCTTAAACCTGCTACGGATATTTCATTTTTGCCAAAGGAGATTTGTTTGATCTTTCCATTTAAATCATAAATATAAAGATCGACCCATTTATCTTGAAGCAAGGGTTTAACAAATAGGCTGGTTTGGCACCGGGTTAGGATATAAGGAAAACTCTTGTAAAGATTCATTCTCCATACTAAGCGTAGTTGAACACGTGGCAGGAATACTATCCGTTGTATAAACTGAAAAACACACATCACACATAATTGATTTAAAGAAACAACTGGCTTTACCAATTCTAAAATCATAGCTGCTGTAGAACCGCTAAATTCCATGATCTCCTCCTGGTTTAATAATGGTTTAGCTGCACACTCCCCATTGGGTTAGTCTTTGATGAATCATATTAGTTCCATAAGTATAAAACGGATTAAC
>JBEIQI010000240.1:0-4811 GCA_040376605.1 Flavobacteriales bacterium
ACTAGCAAGTCATATGCAATCGATGCTTTTGCCCACAGAGCTTCCGCAAACCAGAGAAATTACAGTGGATGCCATTTATAAATCTCATGCTGAGGTGGGTGGTGATTATTATGATTTCTTTAGATTGAATGAAGATGAATATGCCTTATGTGTTGCAGATGTTTCGGGTAAAGGAGTATCTGCAGCTTTATTAATGAGTAATTTTCAAGCTAATGTAAGGGCATTATTTAGTTATGTTCCAACATTGGAAGAGTTGGCTCATATTTTAAATGCCAAGGTAATGAATTCGGCAAAGGGAGAAAAATTTATTACCGCTTTTTTAGGTAAGTATAATATTAAAAAGAGAGAACTTAAATATATCAATGCAGGACATAATCCCCCTGTTATTGTTAGAGATAATAAATTGGAATTATTAAAAGAGGGTTGTTTGGGTTTAGGAATGTTGGATGAACTTCCATTCGTAAAAATGAAAAGAGAACCTATACCTCTTAATACCCTGCTGGTTTGTTATACTGATGGACTTACTGAGTTGGAAAATAAGCAGGAAAATTTATTTGGTTTGGATTCGCTAATGGAAATTGTAAGAGATAATCGAGAATGTGATATTCCTGATTTATTGCAACAGATCATTACTCAACTCAATACATTTCGCGGTGAAATGCCTTATAAGGACGATATTGCTTTAATGGCTTGTAAGTTCAATTAGAGAAAATGATCGTATTGATGTTCAAAGGGCATCTCCAAAACTATTTCTATGTCTATTTTTGAGTCGCATTCTTACTACACTTTAAATGAATAGGCAATCGCTTTGCAAATCATTCCTCCTCTTTTACTAATAGAATCTACCTCTTCACCCAAAAAATAATTATTTAGTTTTTGCTTAACCTATATTTGGGATATAATTATATACTATGAAAAATTTATTTCTTATCGATGGTGGAAAATTGTATAAAGTAAATCCTGCTACTGGAGAATACCAATCTATCGCAGGTGATTGGAGCAGTACAAGGCTGTTAGCATCCTGCAAAGGTTCTTTATATGCAATTGATAAATCAAGTTTATATAAGGTAAATCCGGAAAATGGTGGATATTCCAAATTAGAGGGTGATTGGAGTGGTGCTGTTATGCTGGAAGGTGTAGATGAACATTTAGTAGTAATGGATGGTAGTGCTTTATACAAAGTAGATCCTGATACAGGATCCTATAGCAAATTGACTACAGGTTGGTCAGGTTCCCCTTGCTCAACGGTTTTATAACTAACTAAATCAGAGTTAATATTCGTTACTTCGATTACTATTGATTGAATATAATCTACGTTTGACCTGGTATTGAAACTTATTTATGAGGGTAATTAATGGCTAACGACTAGTCGCTGGTACGAAGTATGTATTCCATTGATTAGTTTTACCAAATAGATACCATTGCTTATTACATCAACAGAAATTTTGTCACCATTGTTGATGAATTTATTGATGATCATCTGTCCTTGTAAATTCATTAATTCCATTTGGGCATTTTCGAAATCACCATTTATTTCGAAATACTGAGAAGCCGGATTGGGCTTAATTTGAAAAAATAGGGAAGGGTTTTCTTCAATACCTATGGAGGTTGCATCATATACATTGATATCATCCAAATAAAAATCATTTCCACCACCACTAATAAAATCTATTTTAAAAATGAATGTATTGGTTTTATAAGCGGCAGGTATGTTGGTAATGTTCATTTGACGCCAATCGCCTGAACTAGGTATATAATTCTCATCAATATATCCGCTATGCGTAGGCAGATTGGAAATTTGTTGATTTAAGTTAGCCCAGGTTTGTCCACAGTTTTTGGAGATTCTTACATTCATTTGATCTATATTAAATGAATCTTTTTGGGCAAATGCATATTTGAAATCAATTTGTGGTGAACTGGTTCCGGTTAAATCTAACACAGGGCTTACCAGTGAATATTTAAAACGAAAACTATCGATTTCGCAATTGGCTCTTAAACATTGGTTGCCTGTAGCAGCTATTCCATTAACTACTTGCCAAAGTGAATCATTTTCAACAAAACCTACCATTCGGGTATCTGTTAAACTATCTCCATATTCAAAACCTTCGGAATAGGGCAGAAAAAACGAAGAGGTAGATTCTAATATATAGATGAAATTATTTTTTGTAAGACTAACAGTGCTGGTGCCATTGGATACGGTTAAACTTACATCATATAATCCATCAGTACCATAGGCATGTTTAGGGTTTGGAAGGATAGAGGTATTACCATCTCCAAAATTCCAGATCCATTGAGTGGCTCCATGAAAGGAGGCATCTAAAAATTGAATACTATCTCCTGGGCAATAAACTTGTCGGGAAGAGGTGAAGTTAGCTTGGCAGAGTTCAGAAGAACTTAATAAGCCCGTAGCTGTTAAATTAGGATCGGTCCATAAATTATTTCGTTGGGAAATAGGGGAGTGTAATGCAGCAAGGGCTCTGGCTTTTTGCCCCTCCGTAAACATTCTGGCACAATAAGCATAATCCATAAAATTTTGAACATTGTCTAATACCGTATCACAACTATTACCCGCCAGGTTGCAAGTTTGCCAACCAATAGTATTGGGTGTATCAAAAACACCATCATCAAAAGCACAATTCCCCGGATCGGCACATGGTAAATAATAAAAGGATGGAACATTGTTTCCACCCCAAATATGAAAGAGGTTTAAATAGTGTCCCACTTCATGCGAAAGCACCACCGATTTATACTCATTAGAAGTACCGATATTCCCAAAATAATCTCCACAAATGACTAGACCATCCCAATTAGCAATCGTGTCAGCTTGGAAAGGCATTAGCGCATGTCCTGCTAAACTGGCCGCATTTTTTACAATATAAATATTCAAATACTTTTCTCGAGGCCAGTGAATTAAATCTTTCACATTATGACCTCCTGTATTTGTTAAGGATGATCTAACCCTGTTGATTCCATTAGTGCAATTCCCATTGGGGTCAAGTTTAGCCAATTCAAATTCTATGGACATGTCAGCAGCAATGGGTTTAAACAGGGGTACAATTTCCGAAGTGTCTGGATTTTGTTTTCTATAATTTCTATTTAATACATCAATTCCATTTTTTACTTGAGCATCCGAAATATTTTCTAATCCATCGAAATGAATTACGTGAACCACTACCGGAATTTTAAAAACAGTATCAGCCCCTCTATCGATGGTTGAATGATTCATGATAAAGTTTTCCTGTTCTGTATATTTTTTTATCCAGTTGTTTAACAAATCTGGATGCTGCTGAAGCAGTAGTAAATTTTCTTCATCCGAACCACAATGTTTTATTTCCTGTTGAGAGAAAACCGGGGCTCCTGTTAAAAATAAAAGGAAGATAATTGAGTATATTTTTTTCATCATTTAAAGATAAAAAGAATTTGCAACGATGTATATTGATAAAAGAAAAGGCCATTCGCATGAATGGCCTTTTCTTTTATCAATATTTAAAATCAATTATTTATCTCCCGGAACTTTATCCCCTTTTTTTCCTTTACCAAATTTATCAAATTGGAAGCTGAGGGTAAATCGCAACGTATTCTCCAATGGGTTACGTTGACGGGTAGGAATTAGGTAAGAGAAGTCTAACCCGAACACCTTGTACCTTACACCGGCACCCAAAGTAAAGTATTGCCTATTTCCACTTTCAGGAGCTTCATAGAAAAATCCGGCCCCAACTCTTAATAGTTTGTTATACCAGTATTCTACTCCAGTAGAAAGATTTATTTCACTCATTTCACCTATAAAACCCAAAGGAGAATCTCCAAATGAGGTAAACATGGCGGTAAATGCATTTCTGTTAGGGTCCATACCCGCTTCAATCATAGGATTTCCCTGTGCATCGGTTACAACATAATCGGTAGGACTATTGGGGTTAGTATCCCTTTGAGTTAAATAATTAGGATTGGATGGAACCAATAATTTGGCAATTTCAACATGCCAGCTAATGCTATTAAACTTATCTAATTCTAATTGAGCTCCTGCTCCAATGCGGAAATTGGTTGGAATAAAATCTCCGTTGGCTTGAGCATCCGAATATTTAATTTTAGATCCAATGTTGTTAATGGCTACTCCAAATCTCCAGGTAACCGGCTTCTTGAAAAGTTTTTTATCCGGGTTTTGAAAGTAGAAACCTAAATCTCCACCACCAGCTAAACCGGGATTGGTAGCTTGTCCATTTACGTTTTGCCCTAAGGTTAAGTTGGAATAAATAAATTTGAAAGAGATACCTCCGCTCCAGTACTGACTTAACTTTAGAGAAGCCCCTAAATCTATGGAGAATTCATTTGGATTATAATTACCTATGGTATTTCCTGCCATATCGGTAAAGGTGATATCACCTAAAGAAAAATATCTGATAGAACCTCCAATGGTTGTTCTGTTTCCAATTTTCTTATAAAACCCCAGATATGCTAAATTGATATCCGGCACCAAGGCTCTCAACCAAGGAGAATAAGAAACATCAAAGCTCATATCTTTTGGAGCCATGGCGAGTTTACCTACATTAAAGTGCATAGATGCGGCATCTGCCTCGGTAGAAACCCCTATATCTCCTAAACTACCCCAACGGGCAGATGGATTGATCATTAAGAATGGAACAGCAGTGGTAATGGTTCGGGAACCGATATTGGATAAATCATCATCACTAATATTTTGTGCAAATGATACATTCGATAGGGCTCCAAATATTCCCGATATAACTAAGGTTCTTGACAAAAACTTGAAATTCATACTTTCTAAATCCGTTCGACAAATATATTTAACAACTCAC
>JBEIQI010000137.1:0-7834 GCA_040376605.1 Flavobacteriales bacterium
TGCATCGACTTGGATTTGATCCAAATCAAATCGATGAATTGGTAAGGATACTTCAACAAGAAAAAAGACTAGAAATAAAATCTATATTTTCTCATTTAGCTGCGGCAGATGAACCAGAAATGAGAACATTTACGCTACATCAAATAGAACTGTTTAAAAATATTGCTGAACAAATTGAACAAGCTATTGGAAAAAAAATCATTAAACATATCGCCAATTCAGCAGGTGCCAGCCAATTTAAGGAAGCTACATTTGATATGATACGCCTTGGAGTAGGACTTTACGGTGTAGGCTCCGATCCTAATGAGCAAGCAAAATTACAGCCGGTTATTAGTTTATTTTCTACGGTGGCACAAATAATCCATGTAAATAAAGGCGAATCCATAGGTTATGGAAGAAGTTTTATTGCAGATAAAGGAATGACCATAGCCACTGTTCCTATTGGTTATGCAGATGGCTTTAGAAGAAGTTTGAGCAATGGAAAGGGTAAAATGTTTGTGCATGGTAAATCAGCACCAGTGATTGGAAGAGTTTGCATGGATATGACTATGATTGACATTACTGGGATCGGAGCTGAAGTGGGGGATCAAGTTGAAATTATCGGTGAAAATTATCCGATTGAATTATTTGCTAAATCAATGGATACCATTCCTTACGAAGTGCTCACTTCCATTTCGCAAAGAGTAAGAAGAATATATACCCAGGAATAAAAAAATCCCGTTAAACCATAGATCAACGGGATTTATATATTTATTAAATACTAATTATTTCTTAGGCTCTTCGTTTGTAGTGGCCTCTGTTGAAGTTTTGTTAACCCCAATTACTGAAGCTGCAGAAGTTCCTGTATTTGTGTTGGTATTAGATGAATGATGATCACCACCTTTGCTGCAACAAGACTTGGTAGTAGTTGTAGAAGTAGAGGTAGTTCCAGTACTTGTAGAATTGCTACCGCTTTGACAACAAGACTTAGTAGTACCCTTATCAGAATGACAAGATTTAGTTTCAGTAGAATTTTGCGCAGATACTGCAAATGCAGTTCCTAGAACAAATACAGATGCTAATATTAATTTTTTCATTTTGTTTGTTTTTATTATAGTCAAATATACAAAATATATCCATTATAATTATAATTGATCAATTTCCTTTGCTATTAAATCAAAATTTCGGATTTAGCATAAATTTCACAAATAACGCCCCCTTTAAACGATGGTGTTCGACCACCCAAAGGCGCCGCCGTTGGTATTACAGCTCGTTTTAGTCAACCCTCTAAATTGCCCCGTATATTCTGATCCATTAATGTTTGTTAAGGGCAATCCATTAAACCCAAAAATCACGTAAATTAGTTACTTAAATCCCATTCATCATGAAATATCTTATTATTCTTGTCACCGGAATATTCTTCATATCAGCCAATATGAGTGCACAAAACAGCGCAATTAGTGAGGTAAAAATAACCACTTCCGCCCAATGTGATATGTGTAAAAAAAGAATTGAGGATGGTTTATATACCCAAAAAGGGGTCATTGAGGCAACCCTTGATATCCCATCCAAAATACTTACCATTAAGTTTCGATCCAATAAAACAAGTATGGAGACTCTGCGCAATTATATTAGTAGCTTAGGATATAGTGCAGATGACATACCCGCTAATAAGGAAGCGTATGATCAACTTCCCGGATGCTGTCAAATAGATGGAATGAAATAGAAAAGTTTAAAGTTTAAACTTTCAACCTTAAACTTTTTTCCCAATGCCAGGCATGTAACATGGCATCTTCTAAAGAATATTGTGGTTTCCATTGTAGTTCGGTAAATGCCTTGGATGCATCGGCCCATATTTTCTCAATATCCCCTTCTCTTCTATCAACGATCTTATAATTTACCTTTACACCGGTAGCTTTTTCGAATGCTTGAACCACTTCCAATACGGTATTACCCTTTCCGGTACCTACATTGTAAACCTGAATCGAACTTGTTTCGCTTTGAAGTTTTTTTAATGCACAAATATGTGCATTCGCCAAATCGGATACATGAATAAAATCACGAATACAAGTTCCGTCAGGTGTATCATAATCCTGACCAAAAATCTTTAATTCACTTCGGATACCAGCAGCCGTTTGTGTTATATAAGGTCCCAAATTGTTAGGTACACCCCTTGGTAATTCTCCAATTGTTCCGCTAAAATGGGCCCCTACCGGATTAAAATAGCGCAAAATGATACTACTAAAATGTGGATTTGCCTTCGCAAAATCCAGAATCACCTGTTCGCAAATTTGCTTGGTAAAACCATAAGGAGTAGTGGCGTGTTTAATAGGCGAATTTTCGGTAACCGGCAACTGATCCGGCTGCCCATAAACCGTACAGGATGATGAAAAAACAAGTTTATTCACATTAAACTCCTGCATTATTTTTAATAGAGTAAGTGTAGACCCAATATTATTTTTATAATATTCCAATGGTTTTTCTACTGATTCATTTACACTTTTATACGCTGCAAAATGAATAACCGCATCAATGGCATGCGATGAAAAAACCTTTCTCAATACTTCTTCGTCCGAGATATCTCCTTCGATAAAAGTTTGCTTTCCTGCCTTGCCGGCAGTAAGGTTATGGGTAATAGCATCTACTCTATCATTGATAAATGCTTCTGAATTAGATAGGTTATCGATATTTATAGCACGCATCCCGGAATTATATAATTCTACAATAGTATGCGAACCTATAAAACCTGTACCACCTGTTACGAGTATGTTCATTTTTTAGACCCTTATATTACAAACCTACTATTTTTTTTGAAGCGATTATTCCGCCATAGCTTTCTAGATATTCTATACATCAAGGTATACACAAAAAATTTATCAATCAATGACTATAAGTTGGGACTTCCTTTTTCAAGAATAGCTGTTCCACCCCATTCCACAACAGTAAATCCGGAACGTTTAAAGGGCGTTAGTTTTTGTTCAGGGATGTTCACAAAATGATTCAACCCTTTAAATACCATAAATATCCTTAGCATACTTTCCGGTTGAGGGGTTATTTGCAAAGGAATATCACGGTTATATTCATCATTAGGGAAACGAATGAGATTATATTCATTTTTTATCATTAATGGAAGCCAATACACGATAAAATCATTGTACTCATTCGGTAATAAACCCATTACACTTAACTTATCCTCCAGAAATGAAGCAGTTTCTGTTCCTTTAACAACAAAACCGTCGGGGAACTGCCATTGTTTGAGAGAAGTTCCTTCCCAAAATAAATAATTATAAAACTTACCTGTTTTTTTATCCAATAATTTTCCGTTGGGTTCAGCAATTATATTCCAACCATTTTCGCCATAAGTGGGATAGGTAATATCCAATGAGCCATTCATCGTTTTAGTTGCAAGCTGAACATTTACTTCCATTTTCTGTTCGGGATACAAATAAATAATAGGCTTAGCCATATCTCCTCCATAATAAGCACGACTTTCATCATCGGTTAAGGCAAGAAATTCCGCGATACATAAATCGTCCCACTTTTCTCCTTTATACACCTCATTAATTCTTAATCGAATAGATTTTGTTTTAACGGTTTTATCAAACTTCACCCACTGCCAGCCATCCACATCCTTTAATTCAAAATTAATCGATGTTCCATCAGAGAATTCACAAACCCCTTGTTTTACTCTGTTATTTAATTTATAGATATCTCCGTACTTAGGATATTCTGGATTATGAGATCCCCCCCAAACTTCAAAACCAACGATAGGTGCTTCTTCATCAAAAACCAATTCAATCCATGCACCCTTTCCGCTGCGATTTGGATTAGGAGTCCACCAGGTATATGGATCATGATCGATCATATATTCATCCTTATAATCCTCATTCCCCCCTGTAAGATATCCACTTGAATTTACATCATCTGGCATTATTACAAACAAATTATCCGGGTACTTAGATTTATCCAATTCAACACCCATTAAAACTTTCTCATTCACTTTAGGTTTCTCGTTATTCTCATTACCAGAGTCAGTAGTCTCCTTGGTTTGATCAGAATTATTTTCCTTGGGCTTTGTTTGCCCACATGAAAACAAGAATATTAAAGCAAAGGCTGAAATAATGATTGTTTGTTTTTTCATAGGTTTAATATTTATCATTGGATTGTATCGGATTAGGTAAAGTTAAAGAGTTATTTCAATCAATCCACACTATTATCTGGTTGGTAAGTTAGATAGCCACTTTTTATAAAATTCAGAGAATTTATTTAATCGATCCACATTAATCCAGGTTACACCTGCTAATAAAAGTTCATTCCAAACCTTCTCATTATTAGGTACAGCCCAAAATCTGGTGCGAATGCCTCTAGCACCATATATCCCATTGATCACCTGCATATTTAATAGTAGTTCTTCGGTTGAATTAAATTGCCGTTTATACTTTTTATATTGAGTATATGGCAAACTAGCTCTATCCATTAATTCACTCCGTTCACGATTGGCTAATAAAAAACTATCCACATTTGTTAGCTCTAAAGAACCATCCATATGGGCAAATAATAAAGTATCCTTTTGCATCAACTGCCAAGGCTTAGCACCAGAAATAGAAATATATAAAGGAGCATCATGTACAAGATCATTATTTTTATACTGCTTTATATAATCTGCATACTTTAAAAATATTTTCTTCAGATAGATATAGGTTGAATCTGCATTTGTTTTAATATCTATCATTAATACCAGTGGATTATCATTGGTATATTTAAACATTGTGTCTCCATCATTTATCATTTTTACGATAGGATCAAAATACATCTCTTCAATTGTTTTTTTGGTTGAAAGAAAAATAGGATCATGGGCAACCCGAATATTATGATATTTATCCAAACAAACATCTATTTCAATGCTTCCAAAACCCAATTCAATCGCTTGAAATAATGGACGCTTTTGTAAATAATCATTATGTGAATGACCGAAAGGCAAGGGTAATTGAGCCCAGATATTGAGAGGAATTAATAAAAGCGATATAAATATTTTTGAAATTTTATTCATTTGTTTTTCAAATACTTATGATTTTTTTGACAAGTTATCTGTCATCGCACTTGACAATTAAACTAACTGGGATTACCTTTGCTGTAAACATAAGTACAATGATATACTTTTCAAAAAACATTCAACTACTGCGAAAGCGAAAAAAGCGTTCACAGGAAGAAATGGCGGGAGCTCTTGGTTTAAAGAGATCAACTTTAAGTGCTTACGAACTAGGCACCGTAGAACCCAATTTAGAAACGCTAACCCGTTTTTCAAGATTTTTTAAAATCACCATGGATAAATTAGTCACCATGGATTTGGCTGCCATATCAGAATTTTATTTAAGCGATTTAGAAAAAGGATTTGATACGGATATTACCGGTAAAAAACTTCGCATATTGGCCACCACTATTGATAGAGAGAATAATGATAATGTAGAATTGGTCCCAATGAAAGCCAAAGCGGGTTACACCGCCGGATATGCTGACCCAGAATATATAAGGGTTCTACCTACCTTTCAATTACCATTTCTTAGCAAAAGCAAAAAATACCGGGCTTTTCAGATAAGCGGAGACTCCATGCCTCCAGTGGCTGATGGCAGTTATGTAACCGGAGAATATGTCCAAAACTGGGAAAGTATAAAAAACGGCCAACCCTATATAATAGTTACCAAAGACGAAGGGGTTGTATTTAAAATTGTATATAATAAAATACAGGAAACCCAAAACCTAACCCTTTGTAGTACTAATCCCCTCTACTCCCCATATGATGTGCATATCTCAGATATTTTTGAAGTATGGAAATTTGTGAATTATTTAAGTGAAAACTTAGAAGTGCAAGAGGATAATGACAAGGACCTCACTAAGGCCCTTCAGAATCTTCAAAAAGACATACAGCACATGCAACAGCGGATAGAAAACCTTCCTAATGGGTCTTCCGGGATACCGAAACCCGAGTAATTTTAAGTAATGGTAGGCCAATAATAAGGCAGACTAACAGAATTACGTTTTAAATAAATACCTCTGTAATAGAGATTTCATATACCACTTATTAACTTTTATACGTTAATAGTAAACCTTATATTGAACCAATCGAGGGGTCAGTTGTAATATATTTGTACTATGAAAGCTCTAAAATTATTTCTTCATGTCTGCCTGATTTTGAGCCTTGCGGGAACGAATCTTGGTTTGGCGCAAAACAAAACTCAACTTCAGAACAAAAAGAAAAAGCTTCAAAATGATATTAACTATACCACTTCCCTTCTAAAAAAGAATAAGAAAAAGCAAGATGCTTCATTAAAACAAATTGAAAAACTTAATTCGAATATTGAAACCAGGGTAGAACTTGTAAATAACTATACCCAAGAACTAGAACTATTAACTAAGGAAATTAATCTCAACCAAACACAGGTTTCCAGTCTCGAAAAACAACTCAATACCCTAAAAAAAAGTTATTCGAAAATGGTTTACCAAGCATGGAAAACGAGAAATAGTCTCTCTACCTGGATGTTTATATTTTCAGCTAACAATTTTAATCAAGCCATCAGAAGATATAGATATTATAAACAAATCAACGAGCTCCGAATCATTCAATCCAAATCAATTTCACATAGTAAAAACGACCTGGTAAATAAAATTGGAAGTTTAAAAAAATCTAAAATAGATAAAGAAGTAACCATTAATGAAAAAAATAATGAGTTATCTACCCTTGAAAAACAGAAGAAAGAGAAAGACGATGTGCTAAAAAATCTCAAGAAAAAAGAAAAAGATCTATTGGCCCAAGTAAAAAAACAGGAAAAAGAAAGAGATGCATTGGCAAATAAAATTAATGCTATTGTCGATACTTATAAACCAGTGAAGAAAAAAGACAATAAAACAACGGATAAAACAACAACCAAAACCAATCCGAAAGTCACTAATACCCAAGGTAGTTCTAACTCCAGCGGATTCGAATCGAATAAGGGAAAACTTAGCTGGCCGGTTAACAAAGGCATTATAACTAGCAAATTTGGAGTCCACCAACATCCGGTTCTTGACAAGGTGGAAGTAAAAAATGATGGAATTGATATATCAACTGACAAAGGTTCCAGCGTAATAGCTGTTTATAAAGGAACAGTTAGTGGAGTATTTAAAGTAGATGGCTACGAAAATGTGGTGATTATTAGACATGGTGATTACTTAACGGTATATTCTCATCTCTCCCAAACCACTGTTAGCAAGGGAAGTGAGGTAAGTACAGAACAAAAAATAGGAACTGCCGCTACCAATGATGAAGGCGATACATTCATCAATTTTCAAGTTCGATTTGGATCAGTTACACAAAATCCCACAGGTTGGCTTACGAAATAATAGGCATTAGTCATGTTATACTAAGTGAAAGTGCAACAATGATAAAAACTGTATACACTAAGTAATATTAAATATACCTTTGTTTTGTAATCTAATCATTACAAAATCCATTTCATGAAAAAGCTTATTGCAATTTTATTTTTATCTGGTATTTTTCTGGGGAATTTATTCGCTCAGGAAACTCATTTAAATACCAAAAAAAATAATGCAACTATTCATGCAAAGTCATCTAAATCAAGCAGCAGTGGGCATGGAAAAACAATATTTTTTACAGAACCTACTATTGAGTCTGAGGATCCAGATCAGAAAAATTATCATGAATTAAAATTTGGACATCACCAACAAATCATTTGCGAAAATGATTATATTAAAAATAAATTAAGCATCATTTCATTAAACTTAAAACCTTCCAATAAATGGAAAAATTCACTGCCAATATTTTTGGTAGATCTTTCCATTAGGATTTGATGCAATCGCA
>JBEIQI010000201.1:0-5875 GCA_040376605.1 Flavobacteriales bacterium
AAGCTTCTCATTCATTTTGGCAGCTAATTCTGTGAAAGTTTTAGCGGAGGTCCATTCACTTTTATCCTTCAAGATAATCATTAAATCCGCTGCTTCAATAGGCATTGGATCTGTTGGAATTTCCCCGCTACCAATTTTAGTAACAACCTTTTCAACTTCCGGAAAATTATCGAGTAAGATTTTAGCTGATTTTTGAGTAACATCGATCGTCGTATTTAGGCTGCTGCCTGGAATTAAACGAGTTTCCACAGCAAAGTCACCTTCTTCCAATTGAGGTATAAATTCCCCTCCAAGTGTTGATGCTAGAAATATTGCGCCAATTAGTAAACCAATAATTGAAATCAAAATCCACTTGGTTTGTTTGATGGTTCTGGTAAGAAGAAAAATATAAGCTTTCTCAATTTTATCCATACAACGATCAATGAGGTTTTGTTTATGCTTAATTTTTTTACTTAGAAATAAAGCACTCATCATGGGTACATAAGTAAGTGAAAGAAGAAATGCTCCAATAATTGCAAACGCTACTGTAAGGGCCATTGGTTTAAACATTTTACCTTCAATTCCCTGTAAACTAAGAATCGGAAGATAAACGATTAGTATGATTATTTGTCCAAAAACGGCAGCATTCATCATTCTTGACGATGCATTTCGCACCTGTTCATCCATTTCAAGTGTACTTATCTTAGATACGTTAGCATTCTTTTTAGAATGAGATAACCCATGCAAAACGGCTTCTACAATAATTACAGCACCATCAACAATGAGACCGAAATCAATGGCCCCAAGACTCATTAAATTACCACTTACCCCAAACAAATTCATCATTATGATTGTAAAGAGCATGGATAAAGGAATCACGGAGGCCACTATAAATCCTGCCCGTAGATTCCCAAGAAATATAACTAATACAAAAATGACAATAATGGCACCTTCCAAAAGATTTTTTTCCACTGTGCTAATGGCATTATTCACCATTTTAGATCGGTCAAGAAAAGGCTCTATGATCACTCCTTCAGGCAAGGTATTTTGAATCTCAGCTATTTTTCTTTTAACATTTACGATAACATCAGAAGAATTCGCCCCTTTTAACATCATTACAACCCCTCCAGCTACTTCACCTTCGTCATTATAGCAAAGTGCTCCATATCTAATGGCTGACCCTATTCTAACCGTGGCCACATCATTAATCTTTACTGGTATTTTGTCCTGTGTATGTTTTACAACTATATTACCAATTTCGTCTATGTTTTCAATTAAACCCTCACTTCTAATATATAATACACCAGCACCCTTTTCTATATATGAACCGCCTGTATTTTCATTATTAGATTCCAATGCCTGAATAATTTCTGATATAGTAACATTATGTGACTTGAGCTTATCCGGATTAATGCTGATTTCATATTGTTTTAGTTTACCACCAAAACTTGAAACATCCGCCACACCTTTTGTTCCTAACATTTGTTTTCGAATGGTCCAGTCCTGAATCGTTCTGAGGTCCGAAAGCGAATATTGATCTTCGTATCCGGGTTTTGTTTTTACAACGTACTGATAAATTTCGCCCAAACCAGTTGTAATTGGAGCCATATAAGGCATTTCTATTCCTAGAGGGATTTCACTTTGTATTTGAACTAACCGCTCAGCAACCTGCTGCCGTGCCCAAAAAATATCAACGTTATCTTCAAAGACAAGTGTAATTACCGAAAGTCCAAATCTGGAAAAGCTTCTTGTTTGTTTAAGTCCTGCAATGTTGCTTGTAACTTGTTCAACAGGAATGGTAACCAAACGTTCCACATCCGTGGCACCCATAGAGGATGAAATGGTAAGAATCTGAACTTGATTATCAGTAATGTCCGGCACTGCATCAATTGGAAGTTTTGTTATTTGATAGCTACCGTATACAATGAGTCCAATTACTAATAATCCAACAAGTAGTTTATTTTTAATGGAAAATTGAATGATTTTATTTAGCATATACCATCATTTAGTCCTCATCTTCAGTATTTGTGGGATCGAATGCAGCATTGTTTTGTATCTGGCTGCTAGTTTCAGTATGTCTAATTTGACCACCTAAATAGCCCGTGTATGACATAAATCCGATAGTAATGTAGGTGCTTAGTAAAACTATCAAAGAAAGTACTTTGGAAACAACTTTCTTCGCTAACGATATAATCAATGCTGTAATGGCTATTACTCCTGTAATAGCATGAATAATAATGGAAGTTTCTGCAAATTCTTCATGTTCATGAAGAGCCCATTTATTTATTCCAGTTAAATTCTCAACGGCCTCCTCGGCACCTTCACCAGTTTGATTTACAATCAATGCGATCACCGATAAAAGAAACAATATGGCATATGAAGACAAGGTCATTCCCTTGTTTTTAGTAAAAATTGCAATAGTTAATATAATACCTATAATCATTGTTCCAATAATTGGAAAATGATTGAGCACTAAGTGCCAATGTACAGTGTTCATAATAATAAATAATTAATGGTTTAAATAATCAAGAATCCTAATAAAATTAACTTATTAGTTAAAGGGCAATTAACAGGTTCTTGGTGGTTGCCAAATCTGTTGAATAAATGAAGAAGAAGTGAAATCTTCATTTCCAGGATGAATTTTTATGATTCGCGGGATGCTCATTTGAATTTTAATGGAATGAGCTTGAATATCCTTTATGGGAGCAATTACTGTAAAGGCAGAATGATGATCTTGAAATGGCATTTGTTCGCTATCACGATCCTGATGTGAATGATCGGTATTATAATGAATATGAATAAACTTAGCGAATCCAATGGATTGATCGTGTTCTAAATGCTCTTGATAATGCATAAACATAGAGGGGAGCTTGGTTAACTCGTGCACCTCTGTATTGGAGAATACATAAAAGAAAAGAAATAAAACAGCCAGTTTTTTCAATGGTACTTATTATTGAATCAAAGATAGCTATTTTAATAATAGTAAAAACTGATGATCGACATTTTTTACTATATTTAATGGTTAAAATAATTAGAAATTTCGGTATGTCTTATTTTACCACTTATATATCCTTCATATGACATAAGTGCTGCTGCCGATAAAGAAATACTAATAATTAGGATACCAATAATATTAAATAGTTTCTTCTTTTTTTTGTAAAATAAAAGGGCCATTATAGATAAGAAACCAGCAATGTTATGAACTACAAAGGCCGGTTTAGCAGCTTCTTCATGGGCTTCTATAGCTGCTTCATTAATGGATTGCTCATCTTTTAATTGCTGTTCTGCTTTTTCACCAGTTTCATGGACTAAAAATCCAAAAACTGACATGATTAGAATAAAGATAATAGCGATAAGTTTTAACTGACCATTTTTTAATAATAGACCTGATATTAATAGAATGATGGAAATGGTTGTTCCAATAATGGGTAGATGGCTGATGATAAGGTGCCAATGAGCCGCTGTCATATCGTTATATAAAACTTATCTATATATAACGGATTAAATTAGTTTACGTTATTAAAAAAAAAGTTAAGAGATAACTTTGCCTTTATTTACAAAAATTTCGGATCCTTCAGCTAAATAAACCGATATTGGTTTTAATTGATTGAGGAAGCTAAAATCTTTCCCATATACCTTTTCAAAATCGAAATCAAGCTCACTTGATAGTATAGGATAGGTAAGCCATCTGGGATGTCCAACCTCATACTCGTTTGTCTTTTCTTGGTCCCATTTAGCATAACCCCAAAAATGTTCCGTAATGAATTCTGTTTCGCTATTATTAACTAATTCTTGGGGCATATTAGGTGCCTTTACCCCAAAACTAAACCAATCCTTACCTTTTTTTAGGCTATAGGATATATGGAGTTCATTGTTATTTAGCCCCCACGAATGTTTCATCGGTAGTGTTATATAATTTTCCCTATATAAGGTATTTGCAACCAAGGATATGATATGCTTTGGAACGATCTCCTTAATAAATACAACACCACGTTTAGGTCCTAATTGAGGATCCAAATACTTAACATAAAAGCGTAGATTAATTTCTTCGAAATTTACATGGAAGGGGATTTTAACTCCTTTTACTTTAGTATTTTGAAACATAAAACCAACCAGACTTACGTAACAGGTATTATTCCAGGTATCAAGCTCAGTATGCGGTGGAACAAAGGATTGCAGCGTTAATGGATCAACAGCATAGTTGAACATCACCAATTTCCGCCATTCGGCTTTTAAGAAGTTTGCCATCGAAGACGAATATACATAAAAACATAAACAGCCCTGCGAAATCGAAGGGCTGTTCACTTATCATAATGAATAAACTTCTTTTAATGATGTCCAAAAACGGTTACAGTAGCTTTACCTCTATATGTTCCTTTAGTATCGTACCAAAAAGAAATGCGATTAATGATTCGGTTGTTTCCTTTTAAATCAACAACTCTTGAATCCGATCCTTGTGCAAAATTCTGTTTTAATTCAATTTCCTGGGATGAACCATTACCAAAATGAACTACGCATTTATGCATATTTAAGGGAGCTCCGGTAACAACGATCTTTATGGCATCAAAAAAACCATCTGTCCAGGTAACCATAATTTCATCATGATCAACCCTGCGATCTACTTTACGGCTTCCCAACCTTTCCCAAGTGCCTTGCTGTGCGGTGGCTACTGATGTTAACGAGGTAATACTTAATAAAAGTACAATGGCTAAATTCTTTAGTTTCATAGTTTGTTAGTTTGTTGGTTTGACCTGATTAATGTTCAAGGGTTTAAAGTAACAAAAAATATTTTTAGTTCATTTAACTCTTTAGTGAAATAAACCTTCAAATTATGGGCCAAATCCTTATAAAATTGGTTATTTTTGCGACTCTATGCCAACAGCTGCATTTTATACATTGGGTTGCAAATTGAACTTTGCAGAAACTTCTACCATAGCAAGGCAGCTAATGCAAAATGGGTTTACGAAAATTAAGTTCGAAGAAGGTGCAGATGTATATGTTATTAACACCTGCTCAGTTACGGATCATGCCGATAGAAAGTGTAAACGTGTGGTTTCTGAGGCTTTAAGAAAGAATCCAGAGGCTAAAGTGGTAGTAGTGGGCTGCTATGCGCAGTTAAAACCAGAGGAGATAGCCCAAATACCTGGAGTTGATTTGGTGTTGGGGGCTCATGAAAAATTTAATATTGCAGAATTCCTTCCCACCATTAAGGAAAAAGGTAATTCGGTAATTGCTTATCGTAAAATAAAGGAGACCAACTTCTTTATACCATCCTATTCAATGGGTGATAGGACCCGTACCTTTTTAAAGGTTCAAGATGGTTGCGATTATGTTTGTGCATTTTGCACTATTCCTTTAGCTCGTGGAAGTAGCAGGAACGAAAGTATTGATAATACAATAACGGTAGCTAAAGAAATTGCTGCTACGGATGTAAAGGAAGTTGTATTATCCGGTGTTAATATTGGTGATTTTGGAAAATCGACAGGAGAAAATTTCTTTGATTTACTAAAGGAATTAGACAAGGTTGAAGGAATTGAAAGAATTAGAATATCATCTATTGAGCCTAATTTATTAACGGATGAGATCATCAATTGGTGCGCTACCTCAAATAAAATCTTACCTCATTTTCATATTCCTTTACAATCCGGTAACGATAAAATACTAAAAATGATGCGTAGAAGATATGTTAGAGAGGTCTATGCATCGAGAGTTTCACGAATTAAATCCATCTTGCCTGATGCTTGTATTGGTGTGGATGTTATCGTTGGGTTTCCTGGGGAAACAGAGGAAGACTTCCTGGATACCTATCAGTTCTTGAATTCATTGGATGTTAGTTATTTTCATGTATTCACATACTCTGAGAGAGCTAAAACAACTGCCATTAAAATGGAAGGTA
>JBEIQI010000365.1:0-2084 GCA_040376605.1 Flavobacteriales bacterium
CAAAATTCCATTTATCACTGGTAACTTGTAATCTGGAAGCATATTCATTTAATACAGATACCGAATCATGTTCCGGATCAATGGTATGACTCAGAATTTTTACCCTAGGTTCATTTTTAAAGGCTTCATAAACCCTTAATAATTCTGCTTTCATTTTTGGACAAATGGTTGGACAAGAGGTGAAAAAGAAATCTGCCACATAAATTCCGCCATTAAAAGTAGAGTCATTTACCTCTTTACCATCCTGATTGATAAAACTAAATGCAGGTATGGTTGGGAAAATAGTATCGGCTATTAATACTCCATTTTCTTCATGGGAGGTAATAGTAGGTTCACCTAAGTATGGTATTTTTTGTAACGTGTCTTTTTTAGCGTCTGGTTTTTTACCACAACCTACCAAGAATACAATGAGGAGAGAGAAAAAAATATTTTTCATTATTCTGCTTTTGGATATTTCTGAATCAGTTCTTTTGCCTCCATAATGGTTTGATTGGTGAAATTTTCTATCGCCACAATAAATTCTTTTTGTTTGATATAGTATGCCTTCTTTTCTTCGAAAGGTAAAAACTCATCGGGTTCTTTATATTGATGCATCCAATCCATCATTTCAATATCTGCTTTTTCGATATTTAAAATACAACGGGATATTTCTTTTTCGGCTAATGAGTCCTTTGTGTTGGCTTGAAGGGCTAACAGTTTCTTTTTGTATCCAAACAATTTTCCATGATCTGGCATACTTCTATCATGCACCTCCCATATTCCACGGGCTAGTTTTTCCAATTCTTTTTTTTGTTTGGTTTCCGTGGATCCTCCGCAACTTGTAACAATGAAAAAGAGGCTGATGTAAATAATGAATTTTTGCATGTGATTATTTGAATCACAAAAGTCCGAAAATTTATTCAGAAAAGAATAGATAATTTTTAACCATTGGCTTTTAGGATGAAAGAACATTGTTTCAGCTTGTTATAGTTAATTAAAGATGCCTGGGTTCAGATATCAAAGACAGGGCATCTGAACCTTTACATCTGAACCAGCCCAGCCTTTGAAAAAATATTCGCATAAAATGAACCCATTTTAAAACCGGGTGTAACTCTACCTACAATTAGGTAAATAAATATGCGACTTCAACTAATCCATAAAAATAAAATGATGAACAAACGATCTATCTTCTTATCAGCAGTATTCTCATTAACCATTATGGGATCGGCCATGGCTGTAAATACAAACACCGCCTTCCAAAAACTGCATGCAGTTAAAACATCTTCTGCCAAACGTATTTTTGGAAAACAAAAAATACAAGTTGCCTTGCTAATGGACACTAGTGGCAGCATGGATGGTTTGATTGAACAAGCCAAATCCCAACTTTGGAAAATTGTCAATGAATTGGCTACTGCCGAATATCAAGGCACTAAGCCTTCTATTGAAATTGCCCTATATCATTATGGTAACGATGGGTTAAGTGCCTCCAATCAATATTTAAAACAAGTATTGCCCTTCACCACCGATTTAGACAAAGTATCCGAAGAACTTTTTAAACTGTCCACCAATGGGGGAAGTGAATTTTGTGGAGCAGTAATAGAAGATGCTACTTTAAATTTAAAATGGTCCGAATCTAATGAAGATTTAAAGTTGGTCTATATCGCCGGAAATGAGCCATTTAACCAAGGTGCAGTAGATTATAAAAAGGCTTGCCAAGATGCTATCAAAAAAGGAATTATTATCAATACCATTTATTGTGGTGATGAGGCAGAAGGAGTTAATTCGTTTTGGAAAGATGGTGCAGCTTTAGCGGATGGCGAATTTATTTCCATCAATATGAATGAGGCTACGGTATATATAGAAACACCCTTTGATACTACCTTAATTCGATTAAACAATGAGTTAAACTCCACTTATATATTTTATGGTAATGAAGGGGGAGTGGCCTCTATCAATCAAAAAGTGCAAGATAAAAATGCGGAATCTTATTCTACTGCGAATTTAGCTGATCGAGCGGTGGCTAAGAGCAGCACTGGATACACCAATGCTACCTGGGATTTAGTGGATGCTGCCAAGGATGATAAAGTAGATTTAAAAAAATTAAA
>JBEIQI010000264.1:0-4199 GCA_040376605.1 Flavobacteriales bacterium
CGATCCACCAGCGAACCTTTTCTCCTGAAACCGTTCTGGTATCAATAGCATAGATAGGTGCAGCAACTTTTCTGGTTTTACTAATGGAGAATTTCACATCTCCTTTTTTTAATAAATTCCTTACCAAACTATCGTTGGTTTCCATACATTTTAAATAACAATCGTTGGTGGTATTGGGTTCAATAAGGGCATTGGTAATTTTATCTTTTACCATGCCTTCGGGCCAAAAACTGGGTACATCTCTATTACGCAACCATAATGCCCATACTAAAAATGAACCTAACCCTATACCAAATCCATAGGCCAAAAATCCTCTAATAATTCTTTTCCAATTTATTTCTTTCTTCTGTAATTCTTTCATTGATGCGTTATTCCTTTATTGATACGTTAGCGGCCCTGGGTGAAGCGATACCCCGCAATACCGGCTCTGCCGGTAGGAGGAGTTTAGCGGAACACAGGTAAAGCCGCCCAAAACAACTTACCAGGCTGCCATTAATAAATCTAAATCCTTGTATGGAATATTATACATTTCGCCAAAGAATTTATTGGTTAAAATTCCATTGTATAAATAAACTCCACTGCGCATATAAGCAAACTTGTGCATAGATTTTTCTAATCCACCTTCTTCTCCAATATTTATAAAAATAGGTGCAAAAATATTACTCAACGCAATACTCGCAGTATGTGCCACCCGTGATGGAATATTAGGTACACAATAATGTGTTACTCCATATTTTTTATACACCGGATTTTTATGATCGGTTACTTTTGACGTTTCGAAACAACCTCCCTGGTCGATGCTTACATCCACAATTACAGAACCAAACTTCATTTCACTTACCATGGTATCTGTTACCACACAAGGTGTTCTACCTGCCGGTGCTCTTAAAGCACCAATTACCACATCGGCCTGCGACAGTCTGTACGCCAACTCATCTTGTTGTATTAAGGAGGTAAAAAGTCCATGATGATTGACCATGTTTTTTAATCGTGACAACCGACTTACGGATACATCGAATACTTTTACTTCGGCCCCTAATCCTAAAGCAGCTCTTGCGGCACTTTCACCAACAATTCCTGCTCCTATAATGACGACTTCTACCGATGGAATACCGGTAACTCCACCGAGCATAATTCCTTTTCCATCATTTTCGTTACTCAAATATTCTGCAGCAATTAAAATGGCCGTATTACCTGCTATTTCGCCCATTGAACGAACAACAGGATACTGACCCAATTCGTCTTTTAAATAATTAAATGCGATAGCGGTGGCCTTTTTTTGTGCCAACTTACGTATTACATTTCCGTACTGGGTACTTAGTTGCACTGCCGAAAAAAGTACTTGTTTAGCTTTTACCATTTCTATTTCTTCCTCGGTAGGAGGTGAAACTTTAATAACGATATCTGCTTTATAAATTTCTTCTTTTGAATATACAATTTGCGCTCCTGCCTCACTATAATCCTTATCCTGAAAATTGGCGTTTTTACCTGCCTCGGTTTCAATCATTACTCTATGACCAAAACTTGATAATAAAGCCACCGCCGAGGGAACCAAGGGAACACGATTCTCCTGAAAGCTTGATTCTTTTGGGATTCCTATTAATAAACTTGTACTTCTATTAGCGATTTCTAACATTTCTTCCTGAGGAAGTAATATGCCAGATTTTTGCAGCTCCTTTAAAGTAATTGTTGACATAATTAAGCAGTTATGGATTGTTGTTGTATAACCAATTCGCGTTCGACTCCATTGCTAGTAATGCTCACTGTTAAAGTGGGCATCCCTTTAAAATAATTTTCGGCCATTTCGGGCCATTCAATTAAACAAATATTTCCTGAATCGATATATTCGGCAAAGCCAATTCCTTCCAATTCTTCTGAATTTTTTAATCGATAAAGATCAAAATGAAAAATAGATTTATCGGCTAATACATATTCATTCACCAAAGTATAAGTTGGGCTGGTAACCGATTCTTTAACTCCTAAAATTTCGCATATCATTTGGGCCAGGGTAGTTTTTCCGGCCCCTAAATCTCCTTTTAATAAAACGATGGGATAATTGGCTAAAAGCAATACAATTTCTTCCGCCATCAAGCGCATACCTGCCAGATCTTGAATTTTGTGTAGGTGCTGCATCTCTACAAATATACGAAAATTAGGTTTATGATGGCGGCTCCCGTCTCGTGCCGAGCCGGGACCGGGCTTTCGGCAGTAGTCCTCGCCACTGCCCTCCTTTCAGTCGGTTGGGCTGTGGGCTACTGCTGCCAATCCCTGCCGCATAGAAACTTTTATTTATAAATGGTAATTACATAGCCATCGAAAACTTCGGCTCCAAATAGTCCAATGGTTGATTGTAATTCTACCTTATCATCACCATCCATTAAATACAAAACATTCTTCATATCAATTTGCTGGGTATATACCTTTATCATATCTCCTATTAATTGAGAATTAGTAGAATTTCCATCTGCGTTATTGTATTTGTCAACCAAATTTACGGTTTTAATATGCGGTTGGGTAAAACCTTTCCAAGGCAAATATAAATCGAGCATGGTCGGTTTCGAAGCCATTACCACCCGCGATTTATTTTCTACAGGAATGGTATAATTGAGTAAACTCATTAACCCATATATAAGAGGCATTAAACCCACAATGAATATGGTTAGCAAGGCCCTAAAACTTAATCCACGTTTAACATAATACCTATAATAAATGAGCAATGCCCCTAACAATGTAAACCCCGCGAAAAATGCATTAAATAGCATAGATGAATAGGTCCAACGACCCATCATGTACCAAATAAAAATGACCAATGGAAATTGGGCCAAAATATAATACATTACTCCGGACGAAAGTCCGAACTTTCGAATCTCCTTTTGCACACCAAAAATTAAAGCCCGATTGGTAGCACGAATTTTTTTCTCTGCAGCCAGTTTCTTGGAATAAATAAAATCGAAGGATTGCCCTTCTAACAAATCCAGATTCAACAACCTCTTGGTATGCTCATATATAATGGGATGGTTGCTTTGAAGCTCTTGAGGAGCCTCGAAAAACTGCTGTACTATAACCGGTAACTTCTGTCCAAATTTATCTAAAGGCAAGTTATCATCTTCATTCACCACGAATATGCTATCTCTGGCGGCTTCGCACCAAACATTGTAATAGGCCGAAAAAAAATCGTCTAAAATATTATCCTTCTTAGCTTGTATAATGAGGGCTCTGGTCCATTCGAAAAGGCCGATGTGTTGAGAATCGTCAGGAATAATAAATCCTTCCTTAATTTTACTCCAGGAGAAGTTTACGTTGCGAGTTAACCATATAGAACTATAAACGATCCCTTTACCTTTTTGCAATTTGAGAGCCTCTGCATAAACGCCTATATAGGTATAGGAGCTTATATATTTATCCTTAATACCCCAGGTTACCTGGATACAACTGGCGGCAATTAATGTTTTAATGAGGAGCTCTTCGCGACCCGGATCGAAAAAAAACTCAAAATCCTTTCGGGAAATAAACTTCTTAACCCGGCGTAAAAACTTCCTTTTCCCCTTATCACTTAATCCACGATAAAAACTTACATAATTATGCAAATAAGTGGCCTGCGATGCATTGTAGGTAGGATCGTATTTAATAAGGTCGCTCAATACAGTTTAAATAGATAATCAATTATAACGATAATAATTAATAAAAGTAACAAACAAGCACAAGTTCGGGAGACATTTTCCATCAATAACTAGCGTGTGCAGGCAAAAAAAAAGAGTCACCAAGGTGACTCTTTTAAAACTATAAATTTAAATAATTATTCAGGAGCGTCTGTTGACTCTTCCTTCGTTTCTGTAGCAGGCGCTTCAACCACTTCTTTTTTAGCTGCAGCAGTTGTGCTACCACGACGAGTACGTTTTTTAGCAGTTGCTGATTTAGCCGTTTTCTGAAGGTTTGTATTGAAGTCAACAAACTCAATCATCGCCATTTCAGCATTATCCCCTTGACGATTACCTAATTTGATAATTCTTAAATAACCACCCGGACGATCCGCAATTTTAGTACTTACTTCACGGAACAATTCAGCCACCGCTTCTTTGTCTTGTAAGTAGCTAAATACAATACGACGGTTATGCGTAGTATCATCTTTAGATTTTGTAATCAAAGGTTCAACATAAACGCGAAGTGCCTTAGCCTTTGCAACTGTTGTATTAATTCTC
>JBEIQI010000225.1:0-5297 GCA_040376605.1 Flavobacteriales bacterium
ATATTTATATGATCAATCCACTATTTATCAGTCATCGGTAACTTATCCGAACACTGATTTAGGGAAACATTTAAAAACGGTTGCTGAATTGATCATAAGTGGTACCGAAACATCTGTATATTATTGCGACCATAGTGGTTTCGATACTCATTTTGGCCAATTAGGAAAGCAGAAAAACCTATTGACTCAATATTCTGAAGCAGTTACGGCCTTTGTGGAAGACCTGAAAGCTAACCAAAAATTGAAGGATGTAGTTATTATGACCTTCTCTGAATTCGGTCGCAGAGTGGAGCAGAATGCCAGCGGAGGAACCGACCATGGAACCGCCAATAATGTTTTTATCATCAACGGTGAATTAAAAAAACCGGGGATTTATAACGAATCGCCTGACCTTAAAAATTTGGATCAGGGGGATTTAATTTATCAAATAGATTTTAGAAATATTTACGCAACCATCTTGGAGAAAGTACTCAAAGTGGATGATCCGTCAATTTTGAAAAATCAATTTAACTCGTTGGATTTTCTTTAAATATCCTCTGAAAAGATCGATATTTCAGCATACAATTGGTAAGTGCTTGAAATTTAATTAAAAAGCCTTATATTTATGCTGCTCGACAACCAAATCAAGCTCGTAACATTATGAAAAAGTATTTGTTCTTGTTTTTTAAAAAACTTCGGTATGATCATCTCACCATACACATTTTAGCATGGTTTATGTTGTTTTCAACTATTGAGGGTAGCTCTCAGAGTTATTATAAAAACAAATCCTATAAAAGAAAAGGTAAGAACAAGGCCGTAGAATTCAAGAGGAATGTCCTATATCTGGAAGGATTAGGATCCAGTCAGGTGGTGGGTGTGAAATATGAAAGAATTTTAATGTTTGGGAGTGTGGTATCTATGCGTTTAGATCTCGGAATTACTCCCTTCGTATTGGATGAAAATTATAATTTTATTGCAGGTAGAAGTATAACGCCCATTACAGGTTTAGGGTTTTATTTTCATGTGATTCCATTTCCGGTGAGAATTGGAGTGGGTTGTTCGGTACTTCACGATATATATTTTAATGGAATTCCGGAAATTCAAGTAGATACTGCGGGTGGTGTTATTAACCCCTATCCCAACCAAACTTATAGGGCACGTTTAATGCCTTATGCCGTGGTAGAAGCTACCATTAAGGATCGTATTACCATTAAGGCCGGTTATACCCCCATCATTGATCCGGCGAATGAGGCGCAAACCGAACTTTACTTTACTCATTGGGCCACTTTTGGGGTAGGATATAAGTTTGGTAAGTAATAAAATCAATTTTGCCGAAACCTTATGGCCATTCTATTGTTATAATAATTAATCCTTATGATAGGAACCGCTTCTTGGGGCAAATTTCCCAAAAAGCATTATCTTTACCCATCACTTAAAAATTATAATTGTTATGAAAAGACCTTCTTTAGTAGTAGCCTTATTATTTGCCTCCTTCTTAGTTGCTTGTGGAAGTGGAAAGGTAAATGAGTTTAGTCATGAGATTAAAAACATTAAAATTAAAGTAGATGCCCCGGTAATGGCTGGACCTAATACCATTCAGGCCGAAATAAAATTAGACCTGGATTCTGTTTTTAAAGCCAACAAAGCAGATAGAGCCAAGATTAAGCATATTACTATCGAAGAGTTTAAATTTAATATGGAAGAAGGAAGAAACTTCGATAATTTCGAAAGCTTTACAGTTAATTTCTTTTCTGATGCGAATGATATGACCAAATTGGGAATTATTAATCCAGTTCCAAAAGGTCAAACATCTATTTCGGCTTCTGTTACTGAGAAGGCAAATTTGAGCAAGTATTTCTCTGAGCCAACTATTTTCTTAATTATTGATGCAAATATTACCAATGCTGATAGTTTGGCATACAATATGAATGCTGATTTGAAAGTGAAGTTTTCTGCAAAGGAATCTAAATAACAATTTAAATAAATAGACATGAAAAAATTATTGATGATAACATTTTTGGCTGTTACCTCATTGGTGGCGGCTACCTCTCAGGTAACCGATCCTGATAAATTATTAGGAACCTGGATCGTTGAAGATGGCTCTGCCCGAGTAAAAATCGAGAAGATCGGTAATAAGTACTTTGGGAAAACAGTTTGGATGAAGGAACCGAATGATGAGAATGGTAAGCCTAAAGTGGATGTGAATAATCCGGATGCAAGCTTAAGGAATCAGCCACGAATTGGACTTCGTATCATGAAGGATTTTGAGCATGAAGGAAAAGGAATCTTTAAAAATGGAAATATTTACGATCCTAAAAAAGGTAAAACCTATTGCGGTAAAATTACCATGAAGGATGATGATCATTTAGACCTGAGAGGCAGCATTTGTGGATTTGGTATGTTAGGTCGTACTTCTTCCTGGACACGCTATAAGGAATAGTATTGTTAACAAAAGTGTAATGAGGGATAGCTTAAAAAAAGTTATCCCTTTTTTATTTAAGGTATTTTGCGATTTACTGATAGAACATAAGCGTAATTTTGTGGTTATATAGGAAAGAGAGATAAAAAATGAGCAGAACTATACAAGTGGGAGATTACGCTCCTGATTTTGTTTTGAAAGATCAGCATGGAAATATTATTAAGCTTTCTGATTATAGGGATCAATCAAATGTGGTATTATATTTTTATCCCAAAGACGATACACCCGGATGCACCACAGAGGCTTGTGGATTTAGAGATCACTACAATGAATTAAAGGAGATAGGAGCAGAGGTGATTGGGATTAGTTCGGATGATAGTTCCAGCCATTTTAAATTTGCCGCTAAGTTCAATTTACCTTTCATTTTATTGAGTGATACTGGTGCTAAGGTTAGAAAGCTTTATAACGTTCCCAACTCCTTCGTATTTATTCCTGGTAGGGTTACCTTTATTATTGATAAAAAGGGGATAGTAAGACATATATTTAATTCGCAACTCAATGCCATGAAACATGTAGAAGAGGCGAAAAAGATTCTGGAGAAAATTTAATTCTTAATACAACATTTCTAACATCCGTTGAGAGGGTGTTTTTTCACCTTCTTTTTTCATGATAACCCATTGTATAAATTTACAATCCTTTGGGCTGATGTTGTTAAGGTTCACAAATCCCTTCATAGCAATAAGTCCTACAATAGGGATATGGTTATAAAATCTTTTACCATAGGTTTTGGGTCGTACCAAAACATACCTTGAATTAAATTGGGGATGAATGGTATGAAAATCAAGAATCTCGCAGAGGTAATATAAATCCCGTTTGGGACCTATAAATTTTTTCTCTAGCATTTTAATATTAAGTTCCATCTCAAAATCTACATCCTTGTTGGGTATGGAACCCAACTTTACTTCCTGATCTATTCGAGAGGTAAAGGGATATTCATTAAACTCATCCCCCTTGATTTTTAAAAAGAATCGTGGAGAGGTAGGAATAAAGGAGCGCTGAAATTTTCCTCTTCGAATGGCTATGGGTAAGGCCGGCCAAACAGTCTGCCAATATCTGGGAATGATTTTAAATCGGGTGATCCTAACAATTAAAATTACCGTAATAATTAATTCCTGGGCCAGCAGGTTCAGGTGACTCAGGATTCCTTTTTGCCAACCTTCTTCATAAACCAAACCAATTAACTGAATAGCCCCCGCCAACATAAAGGCCATCAATAAAAACTTTTGTAGGGTATTCCGATCCAGCGATTTTTTAAGATTTATTCGCATGGAGAAATTGAGAAAATTATTCATGATTCTCGACCAAACTTCAATTTCAATTGAAAACATAACAAGGGTTACGATAAAGAAAAAATTGGAGCCCAATGAAATCAAAAAATTATACATACCATGCACAGTAGTGGCAATCAATAATCCTATAAAAGTATATAGTATGGATCGGCCCACGCTTTTTCGATAGCCTACCACCAAAAATCCTGCAATAATGGAAGTAGTGATGATATGAGAAACGGTACTCATCATCCCCCTCATATATACCAGCGATACACCGTGTTTGTAGAAATAGATGAAGTTCTCCACGGTGGCAAAGCCTAGGGCAACCAGTGCAGCATAAATAATAATTTTGGGTTCTTCTATCAACGAACGACGTTTAGAAATATGTGCCATCAGTAATAAGGTAATCACTACAAGAAAGAATCCTGAAAACTTAAAAAATTCTTCGAGTAAGGCTACATTGTAAACATAAAAAATGAATTTTTGAAGGACAATATTCTGTACACTAAAGTATTTCGAAATATCCGGTAGGTCCGTAAAAATTACCGCTGCAGTGGTTCCCCCCCCAATGATGAGTGGAAATAAAATTTGAATCCATTTTATTTTACCAAAGATGTTTACTTTACGCAGATAAGCAGCCCAAATGAAGGTGAGCATAAGAGCTGCAAATATTTTTAAAATTACACCTAATGCCATGATTCCTTATCTCCGAAATCCCTATTTACCAAGGGTATAAGCCAATCCAAATGAAAAATTAAACCAGGATAAATTCAAGGGTTGAATTCCAAATGAGGCAACGGATTGTTGTGGTGCCTGTCCGGGTTCATTTACCGTTCTTATTAAGGCTGGGTAATTGGCTCTCCCAAATAAAGTAGAGAGATTAAATTTAACCTGAAATTTGCGGGTGATAAAATACCTGGCGGTAATTTGCCCCCCGAACATATAAGAAATGGATTCGGAGGTATAGGTATCTGTTTTATCAATCCCGGCATCATTGTAACGAGCAGTGGTAGTTGGATAATAACTAAAGATAGCTCCAAACAAAGCTTTATAATCTAGAAAAAATCTTCGGTATTCATTATAATAACCCAAACCGGCTAAAATATAAGCATTGTTCCATCCACCTACTGTTACTGCAGAGCCCGGGGCATTATTTTGGGCTACCGTGGTTAATTGAGTTTGCAAAAATGAATTACTAGGGTTATGCATATAACCACCTGTAATGCCGAAGCCCATTCCTCTAAAAATATAATAGGTAGCATCGAAATTTACATCCACACCTACTGTGTTGGGTGCATTATAGGCAATCCCGCCAAAGCTGCCGAACGGGATGGCAGGACCTACATTGATGGATAGATAATGAGGACTTAAATAACTAAAATCTTTGGGATCTTTTCTGTTTTTTGCATTCTGCGGACTCCCAGAAATATATTCTACATCTCCATTGGCATATTCAATTCTATCGATTTTTGTATTGGCCAAATACTCAATGTAATTATCAGTACTTTTTGAAGGGATATAATTAACTCCAAATCGTTTCTTTTCTACTACCTCACAATAAATTACCC
>JBEIQI010000254.1:0-4344 GCA_040376605.1 Flavobacteriales bacterium
AACGAAACAATAGTGGGAATAATTTATAATACGTATAAAATAAATCTACCATTGAATAGAAGGGAGTTTCAAGCATCACTTTCCGGGGTTTTCTGCAACCTGCAACATAACTTGCGGCTACTTTCGTGGCTATACCGGTACCAAAACTTCTACCATAGATGATAATATTGTTTTCATCGTAATGGGCTTTTAACCAATCGTAAGCCACCTTACAATCGTTACAAATATTGGTCTCCGATTTTGAACCGACACTTTTTCCAAATCGTGGATAATCTATCATAAATGCATCATAACCCAACGTAATAAAATCTAAAGAAAACTTTGAACATCCTTTTATAATTCTTGTATTTCCTTTAAAATAGAAGATAACACCCTTCTTTTGATTCGCCTGAAACAAGAGCCCATCAATAAAATCGGTATCGGAGGTGTTGAGTTTTATCCCCCTAAATTTGTTTTTAAAACTAAATTTAAATTGCTCATGTAATTTTTCAGGATGGAAGATAAATCGTTCCTGAAGAAAATAGGCTCCGCTAACCACCAGGGCGTAAATTCCAATTATGATTAATAGATAGGTTAGCATTTTATAAATTTAGCCAGACATTATTAAAGCATTTATGATGTTGATCAAATGAATTAAATTTAATCATGGATTAATTTGATGTAAATTGTAATAAATTTTAGAATAATGAAGAATAAATCAATACTTGTGGCATTCGTATTAATTTTCATGAGCTCATGTGCACCTGGAGCAAACTCTCCTTTAGAAGATCATTTAACGGCTTATAATTGGAAAATTACCTACTTAAAGTATATAGGAGTGGATGAAACGGTGGTTTTTAATTCCTATGTCTTTAATTTTGAGAATATGAACCAAATTATTGCCTCAAGGCCCGATTCCACTTTTCAGGGATCCTGGTATAGGTCAAATTCAAGCCAATCGAGTCCTAAAGTTTATATAGATTTTGGGCCACATTATCAGTTAAGGAT
This sequence comes from Flavobacteriales bacterium, assembly GCA_040376605.1. Lineage (GTDB taxonomy): Bacteria > Bacteroidota > Bacteroidia > CAIKAF01 > CAIKAF01 > JANWKQ01. The sequence goes on from JBEIQI010000254.1 coordinate 988, forward strand.
GTTAAATTACGATTGGCAGCAGGCAGCAAGGACCGATAATGTGATTGAATTGGTGGACAATATGTCGGCCTCCAGCACTGAGGCCGCGACATTCGAGAGGTTGCCCTAAGATTTTCAGAAAGCCTTTCTTTTTTTTTGATAATTAAAATCTTTCATTTACTTTTGCATCTCGTTTTTTGGTCGGGTAGTTCAGTTGGTTAGAATACATGCCTGTCACGCATGGGGTCGCGGGTTCGAGCCCCGTCCCGACCGCCTTCGCTCAACGAAGCGCAAATTTAAAAATCCTACTTATGGTAGGATTTTTTATTTGCAACCTTTGAGCTTCGTCGGTACCAACCGCCTTTTTTGGGCGAAGTTGAGAAATCAATATATTCGGAGAATGGAAACTTACACTGTTTACATATTATTATGTAGCGATGGAAGCTATTATGTAGGATGTACAAGTAATTTAGCTAATAGGTTGATTAAACACGCTAAGGGCGCTTTAGTATATACCAGCACAAGGCTTCCAGTTCAGGTAATTACATCCATCATTTTTAATAATAAATATCAAGCCTATAAATTCGAGAAATATTTAAAAACTGGATCTGGCAGAGCATTTATGTATAAAAGGCTCGTCATTAAGGAAACCTGAAAGCTTTATTATTTTATCGCCTTTATAGAATAAACCATCGGAATTTTCCGTCCCAGCGATTCTATGGAATAACAATCATCTCCTAATTTCATCATGTGCTTAAAACAATTGTAAGGAGAATAATCATATTCCTTAAAATGATGTAGGTGCAGCCCTTGATTCATTAACGCCATTATCACTTCATCCAGCGGGTGGTTCCATCCATACTCCACACTATCAATGTTCGCATTACGATCGGTATAGGTGCCTTCGGATTGTGTAATAATAGGTTCTCTATTAAAATAGGAATATTCAATTTGGGTGAAATTGTCATCAAACATCCAAACTACCGGATGAAACTCTACAAAAACAAACTCACCCCCAGGTTTTAAAAAATGCTGAATAATATCTGCCCATTTATCAAGGTCGGGCAACCAACCAATGGTTCCATAGCTGGTAAATACCATGTCAAATTTTTTATCGAGATGATCCTTTAAACTATAGATATCACAACAAATAAATTCAGCATCGGTTCCTAATTCTATATTTAGTTCTTTTGCTTTTTGAATAGCCGCATCCGAAAGATCCACACCGGTAATCTTTGCCCCCATTCTGGCTAAGGATAAACTATCCTGACCAAAATGACATTGCAAATGAAGAATGGTTTTCCCCTTTACATCACCAAATAAACCCAACTCAATTTCTTTAAGAGACGATTTACCTTCAAGAAAACCTTTTACATCATAGAATTCAGAATCCACATGATGTAGGGTTCTTTCGTTCCATAATTTTTTATTTATATCGAGATAATTATTCATGTTTTTTATCCTTCTAAAATAGTATTTTGATAATCGTTGATAAACCTAAAGTTTGGGGGTAATGAAATATTTTCAAAATCAGGATACCTTATTTTCGCCAAATGATTTGCCACTCCTTTAGCTATTTTATTTTCATCATGAGTATTTAAAACATAACTTGGGTTTAATAAGTGGATCAATGATTGGGCATCCTCCAATCCTGGATTTATCTTACCACCCAGAAAAAACGGTAGTTGGTATAGGGTAAAGGTGGTGATGAGCAGTTTGCATTTGAACCCTTGTATAGGTGCTAAATCTTCGGCTTTAATGTTACATCCATGGGGAGCGATAAATATAAATTCTTCGCCACGAACTACAATTAAGGCATAAAAAGTGGCCAATAATTTATTGGGTTTTATTCGTGCAATATTGAAATTTTCCCAAGCAAGGAAATTTTGTTTAATGGTGGGTATGGGCTGTAAAAGTTGATGAGCAAATTGTTTTTGTAATTTCTTACAGGCTCCGGGAACAGCAGCAATCGGGTAATGAGTGCCGAGCTTTTCTAATGTTTCCGGATGACAATGATCATGGTATACTTGGGAGATGATGACCAAATCAAAATCTCCCACCTCCGAATAGGGTACAGATTCGGTGGCATGCCATTGCTCATTAAAAGCTTTAAAACCATCTATTTCCGATCCGGATAACCATGGATCAACTAAAATAGTAGCATCATCCCAATGAATGAGCCAGGTATTATCTTTATTTAATCGCCTAACGGATAACATTTAATTTGTTCTTTCTTCCCAGATATTACATAAGTGAACAATGGTTTGAACTGCTTTTTGCATATCATATTCACTCACCCATTCCAGCTTACTATGGAAAGCATGTTCTCCAGCGAAAATATTTGGACAAGGTAAACCCATAAAACTGAGTCTTGATCCATCGGTTCCACCTCTAATGCTTGATAGAACCGGTTCAACTCCCGATCTTTTTACTGCTTCCATGGCATATTCAATTACCTGTGGATTGGCATCCAACACTTCCTTAAAATTCCGGTATTGTTCGGTTACCGTAAAAGTATAAGAACACTTATTAAAATCCTGAATAATGGATTTTACAATCTCTTCTAATTCTTTTTCTTGGGCATGTAAGGTAGGTGTATCAAATGCACGAATAATAAAACCTATTTCCACTTCTTCTAATCCACCTTTAATGGAAACTGGATGCATAAAGGGCTCTTTTTTTTCGGTATTTTCCGGTGATCTTTCTTTAGGTAACCGATCGATAATTTTGGCAGCAATTTTCATGGCATGTTGCAATTTATTTTTTGCAAATCCCGGATGTGTTGGTGATCCAAATATTTTTATGACCACGCCATCTGCACTAAAAGTTTCATTTTCTATATGTCCTAATTCTTCTCCATCCATGGTATATCCAAACTGAGCACCTAATTTTTTCATATCCACTTTATTTACTCCTCTGCCAATTTCTTCGTCGGGAGTAAATAAGATTCTAATATCCCCATGTTTAACTTCGGGATGTTGAAGTAGGTAATGCATGGCGTCCATAATTTCTGCTAAACCAGCTTTATTATCAGCACCCAATAGGGTCGTTCCATCAGCCGTGATTATTGTATTTCCCATTTGCTTAAGTAGTGAAGGATGTTCGGCAACTCTTAATACTTGCGTTGAATCTTTTGGAAGCACAATATCTTTACCATCATAATTTTTATGAAGGATTGGATTTACATTTTCACCCGAACAATCAGGCGATGTATCCATATGTGAGCAAAAACATATGGTAGGAATATTTTTAGAAGAATTAGATGGGAGGGTAGCATACACATAACCATGCTCGTCTAATTCGGCATTTTTTATTCCCATTGAAATTAATTCTTCCACTAAACGGTTACCCAGGTTTTTTTGTTTTTCAGTAGAGGGA
>JBEIQI010000297.1:0-3343 GCA_040376605.1 Flavobacteriales bacterium
AAATTAAATAGCAGCGGCTACTTTTTTCTCGAATTCAAGGGATTCGTAAATATGCCTTCCGGGTTTATTTTCTAAAGCATATATCACCATCGCCATAGCCACCGTGCTGGCCTTATTGCCTCTGTACTTTTTTAAGCTTCCTATGAATAAAGGACTCATGGCCTTCATTACCCAAATTCCAATTTTTTCACCTAATCTATTTTCATGTCGGTTACCAAATAATATGGACGGACGTAAAATAGAAATAGAAGGGATGTTTAATACACTTAAATCCCTTTCTGTTTCACCTTTAGTTTTTAAATAGAAGTTACCCGATTGAGGATTAGCTCCCAGGGACGAAATCAAAACGAAGTTTTGTATTTTTCCTTCGGCCGATTTAGCGCCATTTAAAATCATATCGTAATCCACATGTTTAAAAGCTTCTTTCGATCCAGCTTTTTTCATGGTAGTGCCCAGGCAACAAAAAACATCCTCTACTTCAAAAAGTTTTGTTGAATCTGATATATGGGATAAATCCACCGGATAAAATTTCACTTTTGGGTTTTTATGTTCGGTATTTCTTCTACCTAAAACCCTTATTTCGCTATAGTTAGAATTTTCCATCAGGAGTTGTATCAATTCATTCCCAATCAAACCCGTTCCACCTAATACAATTGCTTTTCTTTGGCTCATACTTTCCTCCATTTATTTCCTTACTTTTGCCTACTTTTTTACAAATTTATAATATTCTTTATGTCTAAATTTCATTCATTAGAGGTAGCCTCCGTAAAACAGGAAACCAGCGATGCCATCAGTATATCTTTTAAAATTCCAGCTGAACTTCAGCACGAATATGCATATAAACAAGGCCAGTACCTAACTATTCAGGCGAATATTAATGGCGAAGATGTACGCAGGGCCTATTCATTGTGCTCAAGTCCCGTTACTGGAGAATTGCCTGCAGTAACTTGTAAACGAGTGGACGGAGGTAAAATGAGTAATTATTTGGCATCCGAAGTAAAAACCGGAATGATGCTGAATGTAATGCCTCCTCAAGGTAGGTTTTTTACCGAAATGGATCCAACCAATCAAAAACATTATATCCTGGTTGGCGGTGGTAGTGGCATTACTCCATTAATTTCCATTATCAAAACGGTATTGTTAAAGGAGCCTAATAGCAAGTGTACCTTAATTTATGGGAACAGAAATATTGCATCCATCATTTTTAAAACAGAATTGGATCAATTGCAAAGCAATCATCCTGAAAGACTGAATGTTTTATATTCTATCGATACTGCTGAATCTGGATGGAATGGAATAACCGGATTTTTAACTCCCGAAAAAATTTCAGAGTTAATTAAACAATCCCAAGGTTCAATAAACCAAAGAGAGTATTTTTTATGCGGACCAGAAGGTTTAATGACACAGGCCAGAACCGCATTTAATCAATTGAACTTACCATCGGCCAATGTGCATATTGAGTTTTTTGTGGCTCCTGTTTCCGATAAAAAAATTGAAGAACCCAAGGTAGAGCAAAATCTCGATTTCGAAGGTTCCAAGGTATTTGTAATTATTGATGGGAAGGAAACAGAATTAATTTTAAAAGACAATAAATTAAGCATATTACATGCGGCCATAAAAGCCGGATTAGATGCCCCATTTTCTTGCGAAGCGGGCATCTGTAGCACTTGTATGGCAAAGGTTATGGAAGGATCAGTTAGAATGGATGAGAATAATATCCTCAGTGATGAAGAAGTGGCCAAAGGTTATGTACTTACCTGTCAGGCGCATCCTACCTCTAAAATTGTAAGATTAGAATATTACGATTAAACTTTTTTTGGTGCGGCTAAATCCCGTCTTCCACGGAAGTCCTCTTTCGCAGCATTTATAAATTAAATGCTGCTTTCATGCGGGCTACTTGTTTCAGCCGGGGCCGCTTTTAGCATCCATTTAGCTATATAGTATCAATTATTAACCATTTACCAACAGTACATATTTGGTGAGGAGTTTCCTCTATTTTTGTAGGCAGAAATAGGCATATGAAAAAATATAGTTTTACTGAGCAAAAAGATACCAGAAGTGGTTTTGGTGTTGGATTGTTAGAGGTTGGCAGAAATAACCCGAACGTAGTGGGGTTAACAGCCGACTTAACCGGTTCATTAAAAATGGATGCATTTGAAAAGGAGTTTCCTAACCGATTCTTTCAAGTAGGTATTGCAGAAGCTAATATGATTGGAATCGCGGCAGGTTTAACCATCGGAGGTAAAATTCCATTTACTGGTACTTTTGCCAACTTTAGCACCGGTAGAGTTTATGATCAAATTCGTCAGTCTGTTGCATATAGCAACAAGAATGTAAAAATATGTGCTTCTCATGCAGGTTTAACTTTAGGTGAAGATGGAGCAACCCATCAAATCCTGGAGGATATCGGCATGATGAAAATGTTACCGAACATGACCGTTATTTGTCCAAGTGATTATAACGAAACCAAAGCGGCTACCATCGCTATTGGTAATCATGTTGGACCGGTTTATTTAAGATTTGGTCGCCCAGCCTGGCCCGTATTTAATACCGATGAACCTTTTATCATTGGCAAAGCCAAAATAATGCAGCAAGGTACCGATGTTACCATTATTGCCACCGGTCATTTGGTATGGAAAGCCATTGAAGCAGCTGAAGGTTTACATGAAAAAGGCATCAGCGCCGAAGTAATCAATATGCATACCATTAAACCACTGGATGTAGAAGCGATTTTACAATCCGTAAAGAAAACAGGTTGTGTAGTTACCGCCGAAGAGCATATGCGAAATGGAGGATTAGGGGATAGTGTAGCACAGGTATTGGCCATGCATCATCCGGCGCCTCAGGAATATGTAGCCGTAAATGATACCTTCGGAGAAAGCGGTAAACCTTTAGAACTCCTCAAAAAATATGGTTTAGATACGGTGGATATTATAGCCGCCGCTCAAAAAGTAATAAATAGAAAATAATCAACCATACCGCATAAAAAAACCGTCAAAGCATCGCCTTGACGGTTTTTTTTATGGCAATATATTTTCTAAGAAAGGTGCATATAATAGAACAAATTGTTCGGAAGATATTTATGAATCACAAAGTTCACCTTATTTACATAACGATAGCCCATTTCCGAATAATTAATAAGACCTAAAGCAAGTTGTTGCGAATTTAACCCCTGCTTATTTTTTCTCATTTTAGCCCTAATTTTTCTAAAGGACAAATAAGAACTTTTGGTATTTAAAATATTGGCATAATCCTGAATGCAGTCTCCTAAATTCTCATACTTCTTTAAATAATAGGTGGCGTTAGGATTACTGGTAACCACATAACCCTTACAATCTCTACA
>JBEIQI010000234.1:0-5011 GCA_040376605.1 Flavobacteriales bacterium
AAAAAACTCCAGCAGGAAGAATAAACGAAGAGCCAACATTGCAATTAGCAAAAAGTCTTGAAAATTGTAATTTTAAAATTGGTAGATTAAAGACTGGAACTCCACCTCGCATTTTCAAAGAGTCAATCAATTTTTCTAAAATCGAGCCTCAGCACGGCGATAGCCCCTGCATACCTTTTTCTTATCTTAATAAACGAATCGAAGTAAACCAAACTTGTTGCTATATAACTTATACCAATCAAAAAACTCATCAAATTATAAAAGATAATCTTTCTAAGTCTGCAATGTATGGCGGTCATATTAGTGGTCTTGGACCTCGTTATTGCCCTTCAATTGAGGATAAAATCACCCGTTTCGCGGATAAAGACAGACATCAACTTTTTGTTGAGCCAGAAGGTTGGAATACTGTAGAAATCTATATCAATGGTTTTTCCTCCAGCTTGTCCGAGCAAACACAGTTAAAAGCTCTTAGAAAAATACAGGGGTTTGAGAATATAAAAATGTTCCGACCGGGTTATGCCATTGAATATGATTATTTTCCGCCTACTCAGTTAAGCCATACCTTAGAAACGAAACTGGTAGAGAACCTTTATTTTGCCGGTCAGATAAATGGAACCACGGGTTATGAGGAGGCTGCATGCCAAGGCTTAATGGCGGGTATAAATGCTCATTTAAAGATTAACAACCAAGATCAAGTGGTATTGTCTCGTTCTGAGGCCTATATTGGGGTACTTATAGATGATTTAATTACTAAAGGCACCGAAGAGCCCTATCGAATGTTTACATCACGAGCAGAATATAGAATATTGCTTCGACAAGACAATGCCGACATTAGATTAACTCCAAAGTTCCACCATATAGGGCTTGCAAGTGCCAACCGAATGCAAAAAGTGAATGAAAAACTAAGCATATCTAAAAAAATTAAAGATTTTATCGATGATTATTCGGTTGACCCTGCATTAATTAATGATTATTTGGTGGATAATGAATCCGCGGCCCTAAATCAAAAGGTAAAATTAAGCACGCTTGCTCCAAGGCCCAATATTACTTTACAGGGCCTAATTAACTATTTGCCGGAGGTGCAGGTTTTCTTAGCATCTCAGAATAGCCATTCAGTAGCAGAAGCCTTGGAGCAGGTTGAGATCCAAATGAAGTATAGTGGATATATTGAAAGGGAGCGGGAAAATGCCGACAAAATAGGCCGTTTAGAGGACTTTAAGATTAAAATGGACGTGGACTACCACCTTATCCCCAGTTTGTCCATGGAGGCCCGTCAAAAGCTGTCTAGAACGAAGCCGGCCACATTGGGTCAAGCCTCTCGAATTAGTGGTGTTTCGCCATCGGATATATCGGTTTTAATGGTTTATTTGGGAAGATAGAGCCTTATTGGCAAATGCTTTTTCTATGAACAAAAGAATGTGGCTATTATGGTTGTAAAACCCCTTGTTTAGGTGATTAATATTGTTGCAGGGATCCTGTAAATTTGCCCTATGGAACAACATAACGAAAGCAAAGAAAACACTCCTACCAACGATTTTTTAAAGGATCTTAGGGCTGCTACAGCTCCTATGCACCAAGGCCTTGAGGACAATAGGATCTCTCAATCACTCATGAAATCCGGCGTTAGCTTAACAGAATATGCATTTTATTTACGCTGCATGGGAGAGGTAATAAAAACTTACGATGATCTTGTTTTATCTGCGGTTAGCGCTGTAATGCCGGATTTTGAAAGAAGAAAGAAAGCGAAAGATATTGAAGCCGACCTCGAATATTTATATGCTAATGGTGCCGAAATATTGGACGCTAAAGAATTCAAAGGTTTTAATGGAAAGCCATGTCTGGCCTATGCCTTAGGCTATGCTTATGTGATTGAGGGGTCTACTTTAGGGGGCAGGGTCATACTAAAACAGGTTGCTCCAGCACTTCAATTGCAAGATCAAGGGATAAAATTCTTTAGTGGATATGGCGCAGAAACAGGTCTTTTTTGGAAAACTTTCCTTGATGGTTTCACAGCCAACGTGATAGGCTCAAACACACAAAATGAAGCGATTAAAGGGGCCATAGACGCATTTTCGGACATTGGACGACACTTCGCCAGTCACAACTAGTTTCGGGTCTCTACGTAGTGTTTTAACGACTCTCTGATGATGGCCTCCCAGCCTCCATTAAAATTCTCTTTTCTAAGATCTTTATTATCCTCTGGAAATGTCTCAAGTCCACTATGGGTAAGTCTTACAAGGGTGGTGGGGCCGTCCGGAACCAGCTCAAATACTACCAGGGAGTTGCCTTCGTAACCATCATATTTCCACGTGTAACTTAATTTTTTATTCACCTCAACCTCTTGTATGACGCATAAATGCAGGTATTTTGTGCCATCTGCTGTTTCTGCATAGAAGGAAAATTCATAGCCCACCTCGGGTGTAAAACCTGGCAGATCGAAGTACCAAACGAGCATGTCCTCATAGTTAGTAATAGTCTTCCATACCACAGAGGTAGAGGCGTTCACGATAATTTCTTTAACAATAGGGCTCGTTTTCATTTACTGATATTTTTATGTTCCACGTGTTTTTTTAAGGATAATAATTTTGCGTCCCAGAACTTTTTATGGTGCTCTATCCATTGCACCACGTCGTTTAGCGGCAAATGTTTGAGCTCACAAAATCGTTCCCGACCCTTTTGTTTGATCTTCACCAAGCCACACTCAGTAAGGATCTTCATGTGTTTCGAAATAGCTGGCCGGCTAATGTCAAACCGCTCTGCCACTTGGTTCAGCGTTAGCTTTTCCTGTGCCAAAAGATCAATAATTGCCCGCCTATTTGGGTCGGAAATCGCCTGAAAAACATCTCTTCTTGTATCCATAACATGTAACCATTCGGTTACAAATATAAAAATAATTTAAGTAACCAAGTGGTTACACATGGAAAGTTATTAACAGTTTGATTTTGCTGAAAAACTGTAAGGGTTGAAACCAAGAAAAAAAGGCAGAAAAGAATGCTCAATCATAAGACGTTGGTACAGGCGGATAATTGTCCGTATTTGTATAGAATAAACGAAATGACTAATTTAAAAACGCGCCAGCGCCACCGCTGCGAAAGGCTTGGTGCGAAGGAAAGGAGCGCCGAGCAAAAGCGAGCCTGGAGCATAGGGAAGGCGCCATAATAAGATTGAGTAATGAATTGAAAAATGTTTCTTATGAAACAGAATAGTAAAGACGTGCCATGGCACGTCTCCACAATAAGTCGTAAGATTTATTTTATCTAAAACTGATTAATAAACCTCAGATCATTCTCATAGAACAAACGAATGTCTGAGATCTTGTAACGCAGCATGGTAAGGCGCTCTATGCCCATACCAAAGGCGTATCCGGTATATACTTCTGGATCGATACCACAATTTTTTAGAACGTTAGGATCTACCATTCCGCAGCCTAAAATTTCCATCCATTTAAATTTTCCATCGATGGTCCAACCAATATCCATTTCGGCACTAGGTTCTGTAAAAGGAAAGTAAGACGGGCGAAAGCGGACCTTGGTATCGTTCCCAAAATACGATCGTACAAAGTAAAAAAGCACATCTTTCAGGTCGGAAAAAGAAACATTTTTATCGATGTATAAACCTTCGCATTGGTGAAACACTGGGGAATGTGTTGCATCGCTATCGCATCTGTACACCCTGCCAGGAGAGATAATGCGGATTGGGGGCTTTTCATTTAACATCGTACGAACTTGAACAGAAGATGTATGGGTACGTAACAAAATATGGTTCTCTTTATTTACAAAAAAAGTATCCTGCATATCACGAGCAGGATGGTCGGCAGCAAAATTTAAGGCGGAGAAATTATGCCAATCATCTTCTACCTCTGGGCCTTCTTTGGCAACAAAACCAATTTTTTCGAAGATGTCAATTACCTCTTCATTCACTAAATTCAATGGATGTCGTTTGCCAAAGGATAAGAAGTTGCCCGGAAGGGTAAAGTCTTTATCAGATGCTGTTGAGGCGTTTGATTCAACAAAATTCAACCCTTCTTCAAACTTTTCCGAAACCAGGATTTTAAGCTCGTTTAAAGCTTTTCCAACGTCTTTCTTCTGGTCGCCAGGAATGGTCTTAAACTTTTCGAACAGATCGTTTAAACGGCCATTTTTGCCAGAAATTTCTTGTTTGTATAGGTTCAGATCAGCATTCGACTTAAGTTCGAATGATTTTACTTTTTCGGCAATCTCGGCAATCTCGTTGAGCATAAAATTAAAATTCGGTATAAAAGTGAAAAAAATTAGTTGAAAACTTGTTGAAATCCCTAAAATATATTTATCTTTATCAGAGGTATTGAACGATATATACATTCAATTATGAAGAAATTAGCATTATTTATTGCCATTTTACTTGCTGTTGGCGGGTTTTCATCTTGTTATGAAGCACCAGGTCCGGGCACAGGAAAAGTTATCGTTATTGATGTAAATGATTTTAGGGTTCCCTCTGCAACGGTTAAGTTATCTCAACCGGGTCAACTGGGCACTGGTTATATCGTGAATGAAGGTTTAACCAATCAAAACGGAGAATATTCTTATACTCATGAGGACCCGAATGTTGATATGGGACTTGAGGTTATTTTAGATATTAGTGCTACTTATGGTACAGCGGTTGGTCAAGGAATTATTAGAATTAAACCAGACGAGACCTCTACCGAAACCGTAAAAATATATTAAGAGTTTTCTTTTTGGTTTCCTGTGAAACCTTCGTTCTCTCATAACAAGATTGTTTTTATTGCGTTCTCCAAAACAAGAATTGACGAACCCATAAAATAAATTGTTTATGAAAAAGATTCTTTTTTTCCTCCTAGTTTCAACAGGCTTATTACTTACCTCCTGTTATAAAGAGCCAGAAAACGGCATAGCTAAAATCACAATTGTTTCTTCAAGTTATTTCCGCCAACCAGGGGTTGATGTTCAACTTGTTGGCCCCCCTACAAGTTATATAAACGAGCATTTTTTAACAGACATGAATGGTGAAATTC
>JBEIQI010000138.1:0-7818 GCA_040376605.1 Flavobacteriales bacterium
CAATTTCAATATGAATGGGTGGTACTTTATTCCCTATTTTTTGATGGTCTAATAATTGTCGTAAATTTTCGAAATTGTAGATAACAGGTTCCAATTGATGCTCCATCAATATTTCAATGGCAGTTGCTTCTGCATTCATTACCATAATAGGCAATTTTATACCATGATTTCGCAGTTCAATGCCTTCGTCGGCATAGGCTACTGATAAGTAATTAACATGATGGAAATGCAGGATATGCGCAATCTCATGGGTTCCGGTGCCATATCCGGATGCTTTAACCATAGCCATTATTTGAGTCCCTTTCGGAATCTTACGGCGATAATAATTGAGGTTATGGATCATGGCATTTAAGTTCACTTCCATGATGGTATCATGAACTTTATTTTCGAGTCTGCCGACAATTTTTTCTAATCCAAATTTTCGGGCACCTTTAATTAACATTGCCTCATGATGAAAGTTCAGTTCATGAATTTCTTGCAAGAATGAGTTTACATTTTTATAAAAATGAGTTTCTCCTTTAAATAAATTCGAATGTTTCTCAATTTCATTTCCGATCCCAATTACTTTGGTGATATTCTTTTGATAAAGTATTTTAGCAATATCAGAATATAGTTCTTTCTGATTTTCCGATGCTTCTGCAATATCCGAAAGTATAATTGTCTTTTGCGGATATTGATGTAGATTACCTAAACTATCAATGGCAATTTTTAATGAGTCAAAATCATTACTGTAGGTATCGTCTACAATAAAACATTGATTTTTACCTGATTTAAAGGAGAGACGCATATTAACCTGACTAAGCCAATTCATTTGTTCCGTTACTAATGCCATGTCTGCATTGAGTGTAATGCAGGTAATAAAGACATGACAGGCATTTTCAATAGAGGCTTGATCACTAAAGGGAATGTTGAAATGATAGTTTTGGTCACCATTCGAAATATATATTTCAGTTTGGGTGCCTGTTTTTTTAAAGTTAGTTTGGAACTGACTAGATTCGCTGGCCCCCCATGTTATCAAATTTTTATGGGGATATTTATTACGAATTTCTTCTTCAATTAAAGGATCGTCATTTCGCACTATTATTTTTTCGCAGGGGGCAAACAAGGTTAACTTCTCCCTGATTTTTTCTTCCAGGTTTATAAAATTTTCCTGATGTGCACTACCGATATTGGTAAAAATACCCAACGTTGGGTTAATGATTTTCTCTAAAAAAATCATTTCTCCCGGTTCTGATATTCCAGCCTCGAATATTCCTATCTCGTTTTCTTCTTGTAAATTCCATATAGATAATGGAACACCGACCTGCGAGTTATAACTTTTTGGGTTTTTACAGATATTAAATTGAGTTGATAAAACAAATCCCAACCAATCTTTCACAATTGTTTTACCGTTGCTTCCGGTAATTCCAATTATTGGAATTTGAAATTGTTTCCGATGGTAACTGGCAAGTTTTTGAAGGGCTGCAAGGGTATCTTCCAGCAAAACAAAACAAGCATTCGGGATTGATTCTTTCGGGAATTTGGGATCAGAAATGATAAAGTGATTGATACCACTTTGAAAGGCATCTTGTATAAATTCATGTCCGTCGTGTTGAGGACCTTTGATAGCAAAGAAAAGTGACGATACTGGGAAATTTATTTTTCGGCTGTCGATTACTAAATGAAGAATTTCTGAATCCGTTGGGTTGCCAATTAATTTCCCCTCTATGATCTCAGCAATTTTAGAGATGTTATAGTTTTCGGGCATCATAAATTATTTTTAGCAAAACAATCCCTGCATAGAGGTTTATAAGTATCCATTTCACCCAGCATAACTAGTTTTTCATCTTCATGGATGCGATATGAATGATTGGCAATATGGCCACAATCAACGCAAATAGCATGAACTTTAGTTACAAACTCGGCAACTGCCATTAATTGGGGCATTATTCCAAAAGGTTTTCCGGTATAATCCATATCCAAACCTGCTACTACTACCCGAATTCCACTATTAGCCAGTGTATTACAAACATCAATTAATCCATCGTCAAAAAACTGAGCTTCATCAATTCCCACCACATCCATGTCATCCGCCAATAACAAAATATTGCCTGAAATCGGAACAGGAGTGGAGGATATCGCATTTCCCTGATGAGAAACCACATCTTCTATATGATAGCGGGTGTCAATTTCTGGTTTAAAAATTTCTACCTTAAGTTTAGCGATTTTGGCTCGTTTAAGTCTACGGATGAGTTCCTCTGTTTTGCCTGAAAACATAGAACCACAGATCACTTCTATAGACCCCCTTTTTTCTCCCTGTTTTAATGTGTTTTCAACAAACATACTTTTCCAGCCAATAATTCGTAATTTTCGCCAATATTTATATACAAATGTATAATAAAACCGTTGTTTTATAGCGGAATTAGATATTTAAACCCATGACAAAACCTGAATTATTAAGAGAGATAGGCGTTCACCTTAAAAAGGTGGTAGATGTTTACAATCAATTAGCCAAAAATCCGGATGCTTTTACTCCCGGAGAGATTGATCTTATGGTGAATAATGCAGCAAAAATCATTGAATTTGCAGCGGTTATTAAGTACCAACCCGCTTCTATTACCAATACTGATGAGCAAATTAAATTGCGTGACTTAGAGGATAAGCTAAGGGTATTGAATGAGCAAATGAAAAATAAGGATTTTGAAATTGAAAAGCTGGAGAGAATTAATAAGGATTTAGAGAAGAAGGTAGAAGAAAACAAACACCTGGCAGATGCTTTTGTGGTTGAATTACCTGAAATTGATTCGAAATTGGACTCAAATTCAACTTTGGCTAAAAATGATTTATTGAACGAAAGTTTTACCAATAAAATTCCTCAGATTGATCAGATTAATCAAGCGGTGACTGTAAAAAAGGAAGAAGAGATAAAAGTACCGACTTTTACTTCACCTGAAAAAAAGGAGACAACTGCGTTAGATAAACAATTTGATGCTCAGCCAAAATCCTTATTATCCAAGTATGAAGATGAATCGGAAGAACAACATAAGAAGACGGTGATCAATGCCTTAAACGAATCTATTATTGACGGATCTAAAGAGAACGTGGCGGAGAAGATGATGAATTCTAAGATTGGAGATTTAAAAAAGGTGATTCCATTGCATGAGAAGTTTATGTATGCCAATGAGTTATTTGGTAAAAACAGTGATCATTATGCCCAATTTATTGATGCGATGAATACCAAACAAACCTGGAAAGAAGCCGAATCTCTTCTTGCACAAGCGGCCACTATGTATAAATGGGATCCTGAAAATAAAACGGCATTACAATTTATAGCTCTTATTCAACGTCGATTCGATTAATGAAAAAAATCGTCATAGCCATTTATATTATCGTTGGTTCCGGATTAATTAGAAGTCAGGGATTAACCTTTGACGCTCAGTCATATGGTCGATGGGTGGTAGATACATTGGCAGCTCCTTATTTTAAAGGGAGAGGTTATATTAAAGAAGGAGATAATTTGGCTGCTTATTTTATTGCATCTGAGTTTTATAAATTCGGATTAAAGAAGTTTGTTGGTGCAAAAAACTACTATCAGAATTTTAATTTTCCTGTAAATACATTTCCACGTGATTGTTTTGCCGCAGTGGATGACAATTATTTAGTATGTGGTAGAGATTTTGTTCCGGATCCAGGTTGCCCTGATATTAAAGGAACATGGAACTTGGTATGGCTAGATAGTATTACGGTTTCAGATAATAATACCTATAAGGAATTTGCCAGAAGAGATTTCTCTAAATATTTTATTGTGGTGGATGATAAAGGCGTAACGGATCCCGAACAAAAAAAAATATTTAAGAATATGGCTCTTAATCCATTTGGGGCAAAGGGCATTATTTATATCCGTCCTAAAATAACATGGAGCGTAGCAACTGAATTAAATGCTTTTCCAATTATTGAAGTAGTTAGAGGTGGAATCACCAAAGAATCTAAACAAATTCGATTATTGGTTGATTCTAAATTTATTGAAGATTATCCATCAAGAAATGTTATAGGGTATATTGAAGGAAAGGAGAATCCAGATTCTTTTATCGTAATTACGGCTCATTATGATCATTTAGGTAAGATTGGACGTTCTGTTTATTTTCCCGGGGCGAATGATAATGCAAGTGGAACAGCCATGATGTTGAGTTTAGCAAATTGGTTTGCTAAACCCGAGAATCAGCCGAATTATTCCATTGCATTTATTGGATTTGCAGGTGAGGAAGCAGGACTTATTGGTTCCAGTCGGTATACCATGTATCCTGTTTTTCCATTAAACAAAATTAAATTTCTGTTCAATGTGGATATGATGGGAACTGGAGAAGAGGGAATTACCGTTGTAAATGCAACGGAGTTTAAAAGAGAGTTTGAAATTTTGGATAGCATCAATATTAATAAACAGTATTTGGTGCAAATTAAAAAGAGGGGACCTGCTGCTAACAGCGATCATTATCCATTTTTTGAAAAGAAGGTGAAATGTTTCTTTGCCTATACCATGGGTGGGGTAAAATATTACCATGATATTGATGATCGAAGAGAGACACTTCTTTTACCAGAATTTCAGGATTTACATTTTTTGTTTCGAGATTTCATTAATAAAATTCAGGTGAAATAAAATTGGCTCGTCTATTTATCATACCAACTCCTATAGGCAATCTGGAGGATATTACTTTAAGAGCCATTCGACTATTAAAGGAGGTAGACATTCTATACGCAGAGGACACCAGAACTACCGGTAATTTATTGAAACATTTTAATATCGATAGAAAAATAATTGCCTTTCATCAACATAACGAACATAAGGTATTACAGCGGGTTGTTAATGAGATTGAAACTTTCGAAACAGCCGCTTTGGTAAGTGATGCAGGAACTCCCGGAATTTCTGATCCAGGATTTTTATTAATTCGGGAATGTATTAAAAACAATATTGAAGTGGAATGTTTACCTGGTCCTACGGCTTTTGTTCCTGCTTTAGTTCAATCGGGGTTTCCATGCGATAGTTTTATTTATGATGGATTTTTACCTCATAAAAAAGGGAGGCAAACTAAATGGAAAGAAATAGCGGTTTCTGAAAGAACTGTGGTTGTTTACGAATCTCCACATCGTATCATAAAAGCATTAGAGGAGGCGAAAGAGTTTTTACCAGAGCATAGGCAGTTAGCAGTGTGTCGTGAAATTTCCAAAATGTTCCATGAAACCATAAGAGGAACTGCTCAGGAGCTGTTGGAATATTATACCATTCATCCGCCAAAAGGTGAGATCGTAATGGTGATCTCACCTTCTAACGAATAATTTAATTATTCTTTTGTTTTAGATTTTTTCTTAGGGATCGAAAAGTCGATAATGATACCTATCGTTGGAAGAATGGTTCCAGCCTGGTTAGCTAAAAACTCTGCTTGATACCTGGATGGATCAGATGGATTTACCACTGGATTTCCAAGATCATCCGTAACCACCGATAAATTAGGTCTTCCTTCTGCTTTCCAATTGTACACGTTTTGGATATCCAGATATAAATTCAACGACCATTTTTTAAAGTACCAAACTTTATCAACTCGAATATCCAATTGATGGAAGGCTGCAATCCTTTGAGTATTTAATTGAGTATAATCTGCAATTCCTCTTCCTGTAACATTCCAAACGGGTATAAGGGTGGAGAGGGCTGTGTCGTAAGGTGTATAAGGCTGTCCATCTACCAATCTCCATCTTAATCCAACCTCCCAGTTCTTCTTAAACTTATAACCGGCCGTTAAAGTAAATAAGTGTCGGCTATCCCAACTGCTTGGTACAAAGTTTTTATCCTTATCCTGGAATTCACTTCTTACAAAAGTATAGGAAATAATTCCGTACAAACCTTTCCATAATTTTTGTTGCACCAATACCTCTAGTCCGTATGATCTTCCTTCACTTCGGGAAATTGCCGGAACATTCCCAACTACTCCAAAGTCAGCACCCAAGTTAGCCAATGTAATACTATCTCGTAATGAGAATGGATAATCTCTATAATATTTAAAGAAACCTTCTACGGAAACTTTTAAATTATTGGTAGGATTATATTCCAAGCCTGCAACAATATGATCGCAATTGATAAATCGAAGGTTATTGGTTTGGTTGATCAATTGACCGGAACCATCGGAATATCCCATTACGGTATATGGCACCCTTTGATAATATCTACCAATATTGAAGTTAAAATAGAATCGCTTTACAAAGTTGTAGGATAAGCTAAACCTGGGTGAAAACTGATTCCATGGAGCAGCCATATTCGCATTGTAACTGCTATTTTCGAATCGAACCCCGGTGGATAAAACAAGCTTATCTTCGAAAAAACTTTTAGATACGGATGCAAAAACACCGCCATTAAACATATTCACTTCCGAATTGAAGTCAATGGTGTCGATGCCTGTAAATGTATTAAAAATGCTATAGGTGGAATTGGTAAACTTTGCATATTCTGCATTGATACCGGCATTTACTTTCCAACCTTTCTTTTTCCAGGTTAGCTCGTACCTAAATTTATTTTCAATTTCTCTAGATTGATAATCCAATATCTTTTTACTTGGATCAGTTTCATCGTTATCGATATATTTATAGGCACGATTATCAAGCATACTTCTGCTTAAAACGAAAGTGTGGGTAGTGTATTTCGAATAATGTTTATACACAGCACCCACAGTATAGTTCCATTGGTTATTAACCGGTAGGTTATTCAATAAATATCTTTGAGATTTGGTTTCGTTGGCAGCTAAGTTTAATTTGAATAAATCGATGGCCCCTAAACCAATAATATAAAGTTCATTTTTAGGGTCGAATCTAACCTTGTATTTAAATTGGGTATCAAAATAGGTGGGTAGGAAAGGCAATCTTAATGCACTAAATAAAAACTGGAGATAGGAAGCTCTGGTAGAAATAATTAAGGTGGATTTTTTCCCTATAGGTCCGTCAGCAGTGAAGGCAGCATCTGAGCTACCAACGGTAAATCTAAATTTCCAACGTTCATTATTACCATCTATTTGTCTAAAATCAATTACCGAACTTAAAGCATTTCCTCTATTGGCAGGGAATGCTCCCGCCATAAAATTCACTTCTCGAATTAGGTTCACGTTGATGATTCCAACGGGTCCACCGCTTCCTCCTTGAGTTTGAAAGTGGTTAATTACCGGAACCTCCACATCATCTAGGTAAAAACGGTTTTCGTTAGGCGCTCCTCCACGAATAATGATATCATTTCTAAATGCCGGTGTGGATGCTACCCCTGGAAATGATTTTAAAACACTGGATATGTCCCGATTTCCTCCCGGATTTCTTTCAATTTCAGCAATACTAATGGTTCTATAGGAAACTGGACTTTCTTCTACCCTTGTAAAAGGATTTTGATTAACTGTAAATTCCTTCAGGTCTTTTACATCCTCATCCAATTTTACCTCAATAATAGCCGGTGAGGCATTATTGACAAGAACATCTCTATAGGTAGTTGATTTGAAACCTATACCAGAAACAATTACATTTCTAAAACCGGGTTCAATATTGCGGATTTCGAATTTTCCAAGGGTATCAGTAACTGCACCTAAACTGGTTCCTTCTACCAAAATATTGGCAAAGGCAACAGGTTCATTATTGGTACTACTTACAATGGTACCTTTAATTACCCCTAAATTGGCCTGAGAGTAAGCGAATATTCCCATAAGGAGACCCGCTAACATTAAATAGATTTTTTTCATCAAAGAAGTGTTGGCCATATAAACAACCGCTGAGCTAAAATGTTTACTATAAGATAGTTAAAATGTTAAAAATTAAGAA
>JBEIQI010000337.1:0-2627 GCA_040376605.1 Flavobacteriales bacterium
AGGTATGACTTTGATCTTTTGTTGTGGAGAAACTCTTGAAGAAAGAGAAAATGAACAGCATTATAAAGTAATTGACAAACAGCTAAGCGGTTCGTTGACCCATTTGAACAAAGAGGAGTTAAAAAATGTGGTAATTGCTTACGAACCTGTTTGGGCCATAGGTACCGGAAAAACAGCTTCACCGGAACAAGCGCAGGACATGCATGCATACATAAGAGCTTTGCTTAAAGAATATTATGATGAAACCATTGCCATGAATACTTCTATTTTATATGGTGGAAGTGTAAATGCAGCCAATGCAAAAGAACTTTTTGGTCAGCCTGATATTGATGGAGGATTGGTAGGTGGTGCTTCGTTAAAAGCTGAGGAGTTTATAGAAATCATTAAGGCACTTCCATAATGCCGTTCGCCGATTATATACAATATAAGATCACCGCAATTAACGGCCCGGATATTGCATTAGAGGAAAGACAAGACATTATTATCAGCGAATTAAGCGATATGCCTTTCGAAACCTTTGAAACCGACAATGAAAATGTATTGGCCTATGTTCAGGCGGAATTGGATCAGGCTGATTTAATTACTACTATTTCTTTGCTAACTGGAGTGGCCAAAGTTGAAAAAACAAGGATAAAAGGCGAGAACTGGAACAAAATATGGGAAGAGAGTTTTGAACCCATTACTATTGAAGATCAAGTGATCGTAAGAGCCCCTTTTCATCCTGTTGAAAAGACCTTTACCCATGAAATAATAATTGAACCTAAAATGTCGTTTGGTACAGGTCATCATTCTACCACCCGTTTGATGATGGAAACCATGATGCACCTTAACTTTAAAAATAAGTCCGTATTAGATATGGGCTGTGGTACCGGAATTCTAGCCATTTTAGCGGCAAAACTAGGTGCATCCAAGTTATTGGCAGTGGATAATGATCCTCAATGCATTATTAATACCCTCGAGAATGTTTCGTTAAATAATTGCCAATATATTGAGGTCTGTTTAAATGAAAAAATTTCCACTAACTTTAAAGCAGATATTATTTTAGCCAATATCCAAAGAAATGTTTTGATTGAGCAAATGCCTTTATATAAATCGTGGTTAAATGCCGGAGGAATACTTTTGGTAAGTGGCATTTTGGATGAAAGTGTAAATCCTGTGATCGAATCAGCCTCGAGTAATGGCTTAATATATAAAATACATACCCAATTAAATGGATGGAATATGATTCATTTTGATAACTAAACCCTGATGAATGCGTAAATTTTTACTCCTATTCTGTAGCTTTTTTGTTCTAACGTTTGGGTATAACCAAACAGAATCTTTCCCTCTTGATCCAGCCGGTTTTCAAGTTGAAATGGAGAAATTCATGCGGCAAAACGACAATAAAGAGATCAAGGATTTCATGAAAGAATTTGATACGGTTTGGAATGATGGTCCATTTGCTATCTATCGCGAACAGGTAATCGGATTCTCCAATACCATGTTAAAGAAAAAATACCGACCCGAAACTCAATTTAAATTCTTTTTAAGAGCCGTGATGGACTTCCATAAAGGAGGCCACCCCAAATCGAATTTTGATGGTTGGTTAAAAGGTTTAGATTGGATTACCCGTAAAAAAAGCTCCACTTATTTTAATGAATACATGGAAGCCTCGGATAATTTATTCAAGGAAAATACATTGATTAAACTTCCCGGTCATACCTGGTTTAGTGCTTCTCCGGGTTGGAAAATTGACTTGGCAGAAGGAGATGTTATTACATGGCTGTTCCCCAGTTTAGATCTTTATTGCGTTGGTAAAGATGATACCACCGTTATAGAAGGCACCGGCGGAACCTATTACCCCAACGACGAAAAATTTATTGGTAAAAAAGGGAATGTTTATTGGACCCGTAATAATTTGAAACGCGAAGAGGTATTTGCCCAATTGAACAATTATTCAATAAATGTAAAACGATCTACCTTCAGTGCAGATTCTGTTATGTTTACCCATAAACAGTTTTTCCCAAGTCCATTAATGGGTAGGCTCGAAGAAAAACTAACCGATATTGTGGAAGGAAAAGATTATTTCTATCCGAAGTTTGATTCGTATTCCAAAAAATTTGAGATAAAAAATATTTTTTATAATACCGATTATGAGGGTGGATTTTCCTTTTATGGTAAACGATTTATCGCTACAGGGGATAGCGTGGATTTGGCTACTCTGAGAATTTATAATGACGGAAAACTCTTTTTAAAAGCCACCTCCAAAAATTTTAGTATTGAGGAAGAAAAATTTACCTCTCAAAGGGCAGCGGTTTATTTTTATATAGATCAGGATAGTATTTATCATCCGGGATTAGATTTTAAAATTCTAAAAGGGGATTCAACCGTATCATTGTTGCGTTACGGAGATGGAACGGTTCAAACACCCTTTCAGGATTCATATCATGATGTGGAAATTGACTTTGAATTGCTTCTTTGGAAAATGACCACAAAATTTATTAATATATCCTCGAGTTTAGGGGCCAGTGAAAATAAAGCCAAGTTTCGTTCTTTTCGATTTTTTAATGATGTGGAATATGCAAGGATGCAAGGGCTTGATGATGTTCATCAGCTGATTATGCTAAATAGGTTTTTACAAGGCAGAC
>JBEIQI010000012.1:0-24090 GCA_040376605.1 Flavobacteriales bacterium
GGTGAATGCAGTAGGCTATTTAGATCATCAAATCAAAAGAGATTACGATGATTTAATTAAGTGGAAGGTTAATCTTGACGTTGATAATTTATCTTATTATCATATCCAGTATTTATACGCCCGAAGTTTTTTTAAAGAGATTGAAATAAAAGAAAAGGACAAGACCGCTTATGATTATTATTATGGCCAGGCCGAAAAGTTTTGGTTAACTAAAGGAATCTATATGCAGGGGATGATTGCCTTAGCTCATTACAGAGGTGGTAATAAAGGGTTTGCCAACAAGGTGATCAATTCACTTCGCGAAAATTCGGTGAAGTCTGATGAGATGGGGATGTATTGGAAGCAAACCGCTGGGTGGTATTGGTTTGAGGCGCCTATAGAAACACAGGCTCTTTTAATTGAGGCGTTTGATGAAGTAGCCAACGATCAGGTGGCTGTGGAGGAAATGAAAATTTGGTTGTTAAAGAATAAACAAACCAATGATTGGAAAACTACCAAAGCAACAGCTGATGCATGTTATGTATTACTTTTAAAAGGAAGCAATTTATTGGCCGATGAACCGGAAATAACCATTCAATTAGGAAGTAAAACCATTAGTTCCTCCGATGTCAATATTGTGAAGGAAGCGGGCACGGGATATTTTAAAACGAGTATTCCAGAAACGGATATTAAAGCGGATATGGGGAATATCAAAATTTCTAAAAAAGGCAAAGGTATTTCTTGGGGAGCCGTTTACTGGCAGTATTTTGAGAATATTGATAAGATTCCGGCTTCAATGAATAATTTACAAGTCTACAAACGATTATTCAGAAAGGTATATACAAAAACAGGTAATACACTGGAAGCAATTACCGAGAAGATCCCTTTAAAAATTGGTGATCGATTAACTGTTCGACTAGAAATGAAGGCAGATCGTGATATGGAGTATGTGCATATTAAGGACATGAGAGCATCAGCCTTAGAACCGGAAAATGTGATATCAATGTATAAGTACCGAGAAGGCCTTTCGTATTATCAATCTACCAGAGATGCGGCCACTCATTTCTTTGTGGAATTTATGCCTAAAGGGACCTATGTGTTCGAATATAATTTACGAGTAACCCATGCAGGTGAATTTAGTAATGGACTCACCACCATACAATGTATGTATGCTCCCGAATTTACGAGTCATACCCCTGGTATTATGATAAAAACGACAGAATAATATTTATAGGGATTCGTTCAATAATAGGATGAATCCCTATTTAATTAACTCTTTATTTTTTTCTATTATTTTAAAGGCATAATCGAATTCGCTTCCGGGCCAATTCACCAGAATTGTTCCAAATGAATTGGATTTTACTTCCTGTCTTTTTAATAGACCACCTTCGCCACGGGTGTTATACCATTCCACATAAAACGTTTTATTGGGTTTATAACCTTTTAGTTTTAATTGGTAGTCCGTTTCATTTAAAAGGATAGGTTCATTAAATATATCATCGCTACAAGAATTATTTTTTGCCAACTTGTTTCGTCTGTCTGGGCAGTTCATATAACTATTTAGATTTGCCCAATAATTTGTAAGGTTATGAGCCCACCCATAAGATTGTTGATTTATGTTCCTTTTTTTATCATCCTTAGATATTACATAATACACCTCCATCTTACTATTATTATTGAGGAGCCTTTTGCTATAACCACATAAGAAAAGCGCTGTTCCGCCATCATTCCATCGTTTGTTGTTGGTAAAGTTTAACGAGTCGAATGGGATGGTTGAATAGAAATGATGCATGGCCCGATAATTTTCACGTCTCTTATTATCAAATGGTTGCCACCATTCAAAGCTGGCACCTGCATTGCCAAATACCGAACCTGCCCACAAAAAATTATGGAACATTACATCATCACAACCTTCCAGATCTCCGGGATCTGCATTTTTTTCCGGGTTGGTAATTAATCCGGTTTCTGCATAAATAAATGGTTTATCAAAACGATCCATTGATAATTTGGCAGATTCATACATCTCATAATTTATGGAACGGTCATTTCCATATTTATCCCAAATAACGATATCCATTCCATCCGCATTATATAGGTTTCTGCTTAAGGGTATATCGGTTGGTTTGGTGTTCGTCATTAACCCTGAGGTTACAATTATTGGACGATGGGATATTTTATGGATATAGGTTCCTATTTCATTATGCCAGTTCTGAATGTTTTTTTGAAGCTTGGGGTCAGTTCTAATTATATCGTGTAATTTTTTATTTACTTGGGTGCTATCTGCTGACCAACCATCAAATTCACTCAACAATTGAAAAATTCCTAATGACGGAGAATAGCCCCATCTAGCCATAAAATAACGGAGTTTCTTTTTATAGTTGTTTATCAATTCACTTTCTGTAAAGAAGTCCTGAGGTTGAGTGTGGGTAGATTTATAATCTTTTTGCACGGAATTATAGGGATTATAATAATAGCTGTTTTCATTACCTCCATCCCAGTTATAGGTAAATTGACCCTGGAACTCCAAACAAAAAAGAATTTTAAGATCAATATTTTCTGCTGTATTAAATAACTGGTCCAACTCCCAGGATCTTTTTTGTCGTAGAAATTTTTGATCCTTCGGATTTCTATTAGAACCATAAACCCCACGTTCTTCCCATTCGAATAAGTAGGAATTATGACAACTGACGGTTCGGATCATATTGCCTTTATTTTCCCCAACATTTTCCGTATAGTTCAATAAATCCTGGAATCCAACATGGTATAGCTTGTTTTTAAACAGAAGATTCTCCGAATAGAATCCATTTTCATTCGCATTAAGCCAATGCCCGGTAAATATAGGCTCATCGGTCCATGGAAGGTTTTGCCCGATAGGAAAGAAGGGTTCATTGGATTTAGAAAATTTAAAATGCCTTTTATCCTCTGCCACTTCAATAAAGCCTGTTTTCGATTTTTCTATACAAGTAAATTCTATTCCACTTCTTACGATCGTATCTATTATATTATTGGCAATAGTAATTTGCAAGTTGCACAACCATTTTCCGGTGTCCGGAGGGGCAAATCTAACCCTCCAATGATAATCGGTATAAACTTCTTTCCATGCATTATTCGTTTTTGGATCTCTTCTATAATCATTATAATAAAATCCGAACGTTTTAAAACTATCTTTTTCATGAATAAATGTTGCTTCCACATTAATTTGATCCGGGTCATAGGGATTAATTAATTCAGCATTTTTATTATTCAAAAATTGGATAATCGCAGCCTCAATATTTTGTGGTAATTGTATTCCTAACTCTAATTTTTCGAACTGCCCGATTTGTTGTAACCGGCTATGTGGCTCAATAAAGACCACCTCTAAATCAACTAAATTATTATCACCCTGCCCTATTGGAAGTGATGATTGGTGGCTGGAAGTTGAACTTGTAACAGTTGCAAGGTCAGTAGTTTTGCATGCACTAATCCCTATAGTGATTAGAATTAATAAACTTTTGAAAAGATGATGTTGTTGCCAATGCATAAACAAATATAAAACTATATTTATTAGGCGGCTTAACAGTACTTGGCAATAGTCCTCTTCTCAACCTTGTAAATACTAAAACCTGCAAGGAGCTTTCTGCCGTCAGCTCTTGCAGGTTAAATATTTTAAAGGTTGTGCATCCGGGTTACTACTGACGCCCTTGGCCGCCGTTAGAATTGCTAAAAAATTAGGTTAATGCATATAGGGATTTTAATAAATACATATTCGATGATTCTAAAATGACAATTGCTCTTGAAATCTGGTTATCCGTTGTGAGCTGGAGGTTATGGCTTTGCCCTTTTATAGATGAACTTAACATCTCCATACTCTACATTATTGATATGAATAATGATCCTATCTTTTTTAGCATCATATACCATAGGTACGCCTATCTTTAAAGGATCTGATAATTTGGGCCAGTTGTTTACCGAAACTAATCCGGTTAATCGGGTGCCATCCCATTCGGCTATAAATTCGGCTGCATTTATAAATTTCCCTTCAGTGTTATCAAAACGTGCAGCTGCCATAGAGATGCCTGTACCATCTACTAATTCAAATACTCCAATTCCTATATAGGTTTCCATGATAAATTCAGGACCTGGCGAATTTTTTGGAGAAATGAGTTCCCATTTACCAATTAGAGGTGAATCTTTTGGGAGGTAGTTTTGAGAATATGCTAAACCATAGCAAAAAAGTATCAATAAGAGATAGCGCATCAACATTATTTGAGTATCTCTAGTATTACAATATATTCTCCAACTCTTTTTTGGGCATAAGACGGGTCGTTTGAGTCAATATCGATATTTCCCAATTTCTTAATGGCCTTAATGGTGATCTCATTGGTCCCAAAAGCGTTCAAATCTGTTTTACTAAATTTACCAGAAGCTACTTTTATAAAATAAGAATTAGTGCCGGATGAAAAATAATAATCCTGTACCCCTTCCAGTTTTTCTCCCTTTTTACTTTCCATAGTAGTTTTTGCTATCCTTCCTTTCAAAATCAATGTATCACCATTGATTTGGTCATTCGTTTTCATAGCATACAGGTTTGTTGCTGCAAAGCCGATCAAAATAAAAACGATTCGATTCAGTTTCATATGTAAGTATTATGAAACTAATGTACGACATTTAAATACGAATTAAAATTTTGAGCCTAAATGCTAAAATTGATCTGTTTCTTTAGGATGTCATCTAGATAAATTTCTATCTTATAAGCTCCCTTTGGCCATTCTTTAATGGATAAGTTTACATCGTAGTTATATACGCCCCCTTCGACAAAAGCTGTATTGGTAAACTTATGCATCACCTGTTTTTGAGGACCTCTAACTACCATTGATAACCAACCTCTGTTTGGTAAAGAATATTGAATTGGGCCTTTTAAGTTATAGTGCTTGTCAGAGAATACCATGTTGGTGTCCTTCTCATAATATATTTCGTACCAGGGTATCTCTATATTCAAGCGTTTTGCTATGGCTTTTTTTAACTCGAGTACACCTTCTTCTTTCGATTGTAAAATACTGGCCGGGTTTTTATCATTCGAGAACACCCAAACTGCCGACTGCATCGTGGCAAAATCTACCGGGTGCTCATTCAAGTACTGGGCTATCCAAAGTAAATTATCTTTTTCCATCCATCCTATCGAAAATTTTTGATCTGCTCTGGGGCCTCCATTGGATGACTGACAGCAAAACCCAAATGCTTTTATAGTAGTAGTTTTTTTAGCATTCAAATTAAATCGTTGGTCTTTTAAAACCAATATGTCTTGTTGGGCATCATTTAGGTTATCAAGTCTTCTGCCCGATTCTAACCATATGTGTAATGCTTCGTTGGTGATATTTTCAATATCAATTTGTACACATTCACCTTGATATCCACCCAGGCTTTTTAGTTCTATGTCTATCTTCTTGTTTTTGGCTAGCTCCTCAATAGATGTAAAGGAGGTTGTTTGAGCTTGATTAATAAGGACAATAGCGAAGAACATTGAAAATAGGTAGATTCTTTTCATGGCATTGTGTGTAGAAGATTGACTACATGAACGTCCGTAATGCTATTTTATTATATGATAGAAGGGGTAGATTTCTATTTCAATAGGTCTCCCAACTTTAATTTTAATTCGGCCATTTCGGTCTCCAAAGTTGCTACCCTTTCTTCTAGCTTCGAAGTCGGTACTTTTATCATCTCGTTTTGGGTTTCGAACTCTTCAATATTTACTTTACCGCTTAATAAATGCGTATAACGTGATTCTTTTTGACCAGGTCTTTTGGGGAGATGTAATACCATAGGTAGTTCTTTGGAAGCTAAACTTTCAAGCCCAATTAAAACCGATTCTAAGCTTCCAAAACTATATAATCTCCCACTGTTGCTATTGATTTCGCCTGGCGTAAGTGCCCCACGAAGGAACAATAAACATAAAATAGCTTCTTGTCTATCATCCAGGTCAAAAACAATGAAGGCATTGTGTTTATATTTAAATACCCTACTTCCACCACCTGTAACTGTTAAAACCAATCCCCATTTTTTAAGACCATCAATGCCGGCTTGAACTTCTTCTTCGGAATAATTAACCACCGGGTTACGGGATGATTTTTGATTGCACCCATTGGTAAGTGCATTCAAAGTCAAAGGATAATATTCTGGAGTCGCTTTTTCTTTTTCCATGAGCACCCCCAACACACGAATTTCTAGAGCATCTAAAATTGGTAATGATTCCATTTGCGTATAATGATTAAGTAAAAATTAGAAAGGCAGTTAAGGTTAAAAACCACTTATTTAGAAAATGAGTATTCCGAGAAATTACCCAAAATGGTAGTTGACATATTTAAATGATTCGCATCTACTAGCGTATAATCATATACAAAAGTATCGGTAGCCATATGAATGGTAAGCTGTGTACTAGTGCTTTGCCAATTTCCGGAGGCTGTGTCAAAATCAGAATAGGCAATAAAACTATTATCGGTTTTAATGTCTTGTTTTACGTTGGTAAACCAAGGGGCAGTATTCATTACATCAGCCGAGTTCACATGTATGGAAGTTGCAGTCCAAAAACCGGTGATGGTATTTTCTGATGCGCTTTCGCAGCTGCTAATAATTAATGCAACAACCATAAAAAGAGATATCAAAGAAATTTTTGTTTTCATGATGATATGATTTGAGGTTTATTTTATGCGAATCTATTAAATGGTGAGCAACTATCCAATGATCAATTGAATTAATAATACACAAACCCAATTTTTTTAATCTAGCTTCAAAACCGCCATAAATGCATCTTGTGGAATTTCTACACTTCCTACCGATCTCATTTTTTTCTTTCCTTCTTTTTGTTTTTCCAGCAATTTACGTTTACGGCTAATGTCACCACCATAACATTTGGCAGTTACATCTTTTCGTAATGCTTTTATGGTTTCACGGGCAATAATTTTTGCGCCAATGGCGGCCTGTATAGGAATTTCGAATTGTTGACGTGGAATTAATTCTTTTAATTTTTCACACATTTTTTTACCCAACCCATGTGCATTGTCGCGGTGAATCAAAGCTGATAAAGCATCCACTTGTTCCCCATTCAACAATATATCCATTTTTACCAGCTTACTTTCTCTATAACCAATCGGATGATAATCGAAGGAAGCATAACCCTTGCTAATGGTTTTTAACTTGTCGTAAAAGTCGAATACAATTTCACCTAATGGCATTTCAAAAACTAGTTCAACTCTATCGGTAGTTAAGTAATTTTGTTTTATCAATATTCCGCGTTTATTGATGCATAAGGTCATAATCGCACCAATAAATTCACTTTTACTAATGATCTGTGCATTAATATAAGGTTCCTCCACATAATCCAATTTATTGGCATCAGGCAAGTCGGATGGATTATTCACGAAAAGTTTTTCACCTTTAGAGGTGTAGGCATAATAACTTACGTTAGGTACGGTAGTAATAACCGTCATTTTAAACTCACGTTCCAAACGTTCCTGAATGATCTCCATATGGAGTAATCCAAGAAAACCGCAACGAAAACCAAAACCTAAAGCAGCAGAAGCTTCGGGCTCCCAAGTTAAAGATGCATCGTTCAATTGAAGTTTTTCCATACTAGATCGGAGCTCTTCATAATCTTCAGTATCTACTGGATAAATTCCTGCAAATACCATTGGCTTTACCTCTTCAAAGCCATGTATCATTTCGGTGGTAGGATTTGCCTGCGATGTTAACGTATCACCAACTTTTACCTCACGAGCAGTTTTAATACCACTTACAATATAGCCTACGTTACCGGCTTTTAACTCATTGCGAGGCGATAGATCTAGTTTTAATACACCTATTTCATCAGCAATGTATTGTTTTTCGGTAGCTAAGAATTTTACTTTTTCTCCTTTTTTTATGGTCCCATTTAATATTCTAAAATAGGCAATAATTCCTCGGAAAGGATTGTAAACCGAATCGAAAATCAATGCTTGTAAGGGAGCATCTTCATCACCTTTTGGCGCAGGAATTCTATTAATAACTGCAGCTAAAACCTCATCAATACCTAAACCTGTTTTTCCGCTGGCAGCAATAATATCTTCTCGTTTACAACCCAATAAATCTACAATTTGATCTTTTACTTCTTCGGGCATTGCAGAGGGTAAATCCATTTTATTCAGGATTGGTATGATTTCCAAATCATGTTCAATGGCTAAATATAAATTCGAAATAGTTTGTGCTTGTATTCCCTGAGCCGCATCAACAATGAGCAACGCCCCTTCACAGGCGGCAATACTTCTACTAACTTCATAACTAAAGTCAACATGACCAGGGGTATCAATTAAATTCAGAATATATTGTTGTCCATCCAAGGTATATTCCATTTGTATGGCCTTACTTTTAATGGTGATACCACGTTCACGTTCCAAGTCCATATCATCTAAAACCTGGGCTTTTGCGTCCCGAGCACTAACGGTATTAGTAGTTTGCAAAAGTCTGTCGGCCAGGGTCGATTTACCATGGTCGATATGGGCAATGATACAAAAGTTACGAATATTCTTCATTTACAACACAATTCAAAGAGTTGCAAAGATAAGAAAAGACTTAAGATGGCTGTGATTTTAAAGACAAGACTTTTCACCATTTAAATAGAGTCTAAATATAGGTTTTGCTGCATTTCCCGTCTTCCGCAGTACTCCTCGCCCTTTTTTATAACTGGCACTAGGTAAACAGGGCTATTCCTGCCCTCATAGCCTGTTTTGCCAAGTGCCAGTAATTTAAATGGCTGTGGGGTACTGTTTTCAGCCGGGTGCAGTTAAGTGATTAATTATTTATATTTGATTTGTTGAAAAAGCAAAAATCTATCCTGGCCATTTTTTTAATTGGTGTATTTACATTCAATACATTGGGCTTTTGTTTGTTTTCTACTTTAATTTTAATTCACAAAAAATCTGTTTTTAATAAAATTCTTTCGGGGGATTTTAAATCGGAAGAATTATATGTTTTAGAAGAAAGTCAAATTTCAAATGCCCGTTGGGTGCATCAACATGAGTTTGAATGGAAGGGCGAAATGTATGATGTGGTAAAAACCAAGACGGTGGATGGTCGTAAGTCCTATAGCTGTAAAAAAGATAGCAAAGAAGATTTACTTAAAAAACAGCAAAGAAAAGCTTCCGAAAAATCATCCAGAAAAAAAATGGTGGAATTGCTTAAAATATTTGTGCAGGCAAATCACTTTCAAGAGCCTTTGTTAAGGTTAAATACAACCAATGTCGAAAGCGGGATTTTTGTAAATAAATGTAGTAGCAAACATCTTAAAATCTCCAGTCCGCCGCCTAAAGGATAGTTCAACATCCAACCTTATTTATTATCCATTTATTGTTGAACTAAAATTTCTTTTATGAAAATTTTTTATGCCATTATTTTATTGGCTTTATTAAATATTATCCATGTCAATGCACAAGTAATTAAAATAGTAAATTCCAATGATGGAATTGGAGTGCATAATCCTGTTATACAATTCTACACTCCCATTGTAATAAATGGGAATAGTTTAGCCGAAATTGAAGGCAACGGCTCTGGAGAAATTGATTTTACCGGAATTAAAGTAGATTCTTTTGTGGTCATGCATCCCGATTATTTTACCGTTACTGTTAGAAGCTCAGAGTTAAATGCAAAAGGAAATAAGGTAATGTTAGAACGGAAAATTATTAACCTTAACGAATATGTTATGGTGGTTAATAAAGAGAAAGATCCAAAGGAACATTCCCCTTTTTACACCAATGTGCTTACTAAACAAATCATAGAAACTTCCAATTCGGCCAATACAGCAGATCTATTGCAAAATGTAGGTTCCGTTTTGGTACAAAAAAGTCAATTAGGAGGTGGAAGTCCAATCATTCGGGGGTTTGAGGCAAGTCGGGTTTTAATTGTGGTAGATGGGGTGAGAATGAATAATGCGATTTTTAGGGCAGGACACCTTCAAAATTTATTAAGAGTAGATCAAAATACTTTGGATCGTGCCGAGGTAATGTTTGGTCCGGGTTCGGTGATGTATGGGAGTGATGCCATGGGAGGTACCATGTACTTTAAAACCAAAGATCCTCAACTCAGTAGTTCTAAGAAAATAATATTCTTTGGCAATGCAATGGCCAGAATAGGTTCAGCTGATTTTGAGAAAACTGGCCATATCGATTTTAATATTGCCGGCAAAAAATTTGGCTCCTTTACCTCCGTAACCTTCACCGATTTTGATGATCGTTGGCAAGGTGCTAACGGTGGTTTAGATGGAGATACCCTTTGGAATCGAAATTTTTATGTAGAAAGAATTAATGGTAAGGATAGTGTATTTAATAATCCGGATAAAAACCGACAAGTACAATCGGGATATTGGCAAGTGAATGCTATGCAGAAGTTTTTGTTTGTACCTAATTCCAAAGACAAGCATATTTTAAATGTTCAATTTTCTACCACTTCTAATATTCATAGATATGATCGGTTAACCGAATTAAGCGGTGGAACAGCGCGTTTTGCAGAGTGGTATTATGGTCCGGAAACTTGGGTAATGGGATCTTACCGATTTGAAAGAACGGTAAATAACTGGAAAATTGGAGCCGGTTTAACCTACCAATATTTTAATGAAAGCAGAAATTCCCGACGATTAAATGTAATTAACCTGAGAACCCAGGATGAAAAATTACATGCCATCAATGCCAATGTGGATATTTTTCGATATTATAAAAAACATGAATTAAAGTTTGGTTTCGAGGCATTGTATAATACCGTCATTTCAACGGCATATTTAACCAACGTAAATACCGATACTTTATCAGGTGGTTCAAGTACCCGTTATGCAGATGGAGGCAATCATTATTATTCTGCCGCTTTATATGTCCACGATACCTGGTTTGTTCATCCTAAGGTTACGTTAACAGGTGGGATTCGACTTAATTATGTAGGACTCAATTCTCAGTTTGTCGATTCTACTTATTTCCCTTTTCCTTTTACATCAGCCAATCAAAATAATGTGGCTGTTAATGGACATTTAGGAGTTATTTATTTGCCAGGTAAAGATTGGAAATTATCCTTATTAGCATCCACTGGATTTAGATCCCCAAATACCGATGATATGACCAAGGTTTTTGATTCCTCCCCGGGTGTTTTATTTGTGCCAAATCCATCTATTCAACCTGAGTATTCCATTAATGGTGAATTAAATATTTCAAAAACTTTTTTCAAACAGGTCAGGGTTGAGCTGGTGGGATTTGGTTCCTATTTGCCAAGCATGATAGGAGCATTACCATTTACCTTAAATGGAGCGGACAGTATTTTGTACGATGGTACCATGAGTGCCATCTATGCCAGTCAAAATGCCGATCAAGGATATGTAGTAGGATTTAATGCAAATATTCAGGCCAATATTACCAAGTATTTCGGCATGAGTTCCTCCTTTAATTATACTTACGGAAGACTCATTGTATCTGGAGTTGCTCAACCCTTAGATCATATTGCACCTATGTATGGTAGAACAGCCGCGTTTTTAAATTATAAAAAATTGTATGCCGAAGCTTCTGTTGTCTATTCAGCTCCAAAACTATTAAACGAATATAGTCCATCGGGTGAAGATAATCTTCAGTATGCCACCGAAGTCGGAATGCCGGGTTGGTATACCCTCAATGCGAAACTTGGATATTCGTTTAATAAATATCTACGGGTACAAGTTGCTTTGGATAATATTATGGATATTAAGTATAGAACATTTGGCTCTGGTGTTTCTGCTGCCGGTCGAAATATCATGGTTACCCTAAGGAGTAATTTTTAAGTAACAAAGAACTTTCATTGAATCAAGATCAAGCAAAAAATGGCTTGATCTTGATTTTTGAAATATATGATATTCAGGATTTTAGCTAAAATGATTTAGGCTATTTTTTAAAATTTAGCCAATTAAATTCTCGATCAAAACATAGTTTTACTAATCAATGATAGTCGAATTCTAACTATTTTAACCATCCGATTATTATTGTAGGTTCCTTTGTACAAATTATAACACAATCAATATTATGAAAAACATTAAATTTTTATTGGGCTTGGGAATTATCGCAGGCGTTATGGCAAGTTGTGCTCCTGAAACCATTCCAGCTGATTCTGATGGTATTGCTGATGGAAAATATACCATTAACTATGGTGTACAAGTAGTTCCAGTAGGTAATGTAGAAAGAGGTGCTGTAAATGCTTCTGTTACGATCCAAACTCAAAATGGGGTTACTACAAAAACTGTTGGCGAAGACGGTATTGCTGTTTTCGAAAACCTAAATGCAGGTACAATTTCTGGTTATGTTTCGGCTCCAGGATATGCTTCAGTTAATTTTAAAGCTAGTTGTACAAACAATAATGTGGATGTTAACTCCAATGGTTATGTAAGCTCTACCGTTTATATTCCGGCTAAAAATGCTGCTATTGCAGGTCGTGTTTATGGTGACTTCGATCAGGATGCTGATTTAACTTTAACGGATGCTGGAAATTTTGAAGTAATTGATCTATTTTTAAAGTACAATATTGGAGGTTCTTATCCAATGGGTGCTGGTGATGGAATGTTAACTCAAGTAAGTTTAGATTATACTTCTTATGCTACTGTTACAGCAGCAAATGGAGCTTTCAGTCTTGATTCACTTCCAAATACTGATTTAGCTTATTTTGCTTCTACTTTAAGAATGCAACAGTTTGTATATATTGATCCAGTTACTCAATTCCAAACTATCCTGTACTTTAATCCATTGGCAGTTTCTTTACAACCTGGCGAAACTCAGGAATTAGGAGATCTTTATGCTTTCTAATTTTTTAAAAAACTAGTTTTCAGAAAAGGCCATCTTCGGATGGCCTTTTTTATTGTCTTCATCCTGCTAAAAGTTGTACTTTTGATCTATGAAAATAGCTTTAGTTCAACTCAATTATCATATCGGTAATTTTGAATTCAATACCCAAAAAATAATTGATGGAATACATCGTGCAAAACATGAAGGGGCCGATTTGGCTGTATTCTCCGAATTGTCAGTAACTGGTTATCCGCCTCGCGACTTTCTTGAATTCAACGATTTTTTGGAGCAAACCGAACAGGCCATTCATTTTATAGCCAAGGAAACAGAAAACATCGGAGTGATTATTGGTGCCCCAACCGCCAACAAAAGTTTAATAGGGAAGAATTTATTTAATTCAGCTCTATATCTTTATCAAGGCAAGGTGCAACAAATTGTCAATAAAACTTTGTTGCCTACCTATGATGTTTTTGATGAATACCGATATTTTGAACCTAATAAAGAATTTCTCTGTATTGAACATCTAGGAAAAAAAATAGCTCTGGTTATTTGTGAAGATAGTTGGGATATTGGCGAAGATCCCCTCTATACAGTGAATCCATTGGATAAATTAATACCTCAAAAACCTGAGTTTATTGTCAATATTTCGGCTTCCCCGTTTAGCTATCAACATGCAGGGAACCGAAAAGAAATGTTAGCATGGAATACCAAAAGATATGGTATCCCAATGCTATATGTAAATCATATTGGTGCACATACTGAACTCATATTTGATGGTGGATCAATGGTGTATAATGGCCAAGGTGAAATGCTCACTGAACTCAAATATTTTGTGGAGGATTTTACCGTCGTTGATTTGTCTGATTGTCAACCAGTACAGGCTGAAATACGATCTGACATTCAAAATATTCACGATGCCTTGATTTTGGGTATTAGAGATTATTTTCAAAAATTGGATTTTAAAAAGGCTACTTTGGGCTTATCAGGGGGAATTGACTCTGCGGTTACGGCTGCATTGGCTGCAAGGGCTTTAGGTAAGGAAAATGTACATGGTTTATTAATGCCATCTCAATATTCAAGTGATCATTCTATCACTGACGCAAAAGTATTAGCAGAAAACTTGGGGATTCAGTATGATGTGGTAGCCATTAAAGAAATTTATGATGTTTTTGAGCAAAAATTAAATCCACTATTTGCCGGTATGCAACCGGATGTTACCGAAGAAAATATTCAGGCAAGGGCAAGAGGTGTTTTGTTAATGGCACTGGCAAATAAATATAAATATGTTTTATTAAATACCTCTAATAAGAGTGAAGCGGCTGTAGGTTATGGAACTTTATATGGTGACATGTGTGGAGGTATTTCTGTATTGGGTGATGTATATAAAACGCAAGTTTACGAATTGGCGAATTATATTAATAAGGACGAGGAAGTTATTCCCATCAATTCTATTGTAAAACCACCCAGTGCCGAACTTCGTCCGGGTCAAAAGGATAGTGATTCTTTACCTGAATATGATGTATTAGATAAGTTGTTGTATCAGTATATTGAATTAAGAATGGGTCCGAAAGAACTAGTGAAGATTGGATTCGATGAATCCCTGGTGAAAAGGGTTTTAAGATTAGTTAACATTAATGAATATAAACGAGCTCAAACTCCTCCTATCTTGCGTGTATCCGATAAAGCATTTGGAATGGGAAGAAGAATGCCGATCGTTGGAAAATATTTGTCAGGGTTACTAGCCATTTTTTTATTGCTATTTGTCCCTTAATTTTGTGATTGCATGAGAAAAGATATTGAAATTCCCATAGTAAAGGATGTTGCAGTAGCCGTTGTTTCCGAAGAAAGTATCTGGAAAAAAGATGATTGGTATGTATACTTGGTTAATATGGGTGAGGATGTTCTAAAAAATATTTTGGTAGTATCCCGGGGTTATGGTGAAGTGAATGAAGAGAAGATTAGTACTTCAACCCTTCGTCAGCATTTCGATGAATTAAAACCCAAAGAGTATTTGAAAATTGAGCCCATTATGGAAGAAGTTTTTGGGGTAAATAATGAATATTGGATCAGCTTTTATATTGGAGATAAAATTTTCGACAAGCAATATATTTTTCTACCGGAAACCATTAAAAAGGAAAACTTTACCAAAGTTCCCCTGATTAATAAGCCAGGGGTAATGATTAAATAGTCACAAACAAACATTAAATAATTTATATGAATCAACCATTTAACCAGCAACCGTATAAAAAACCAAAAACATTTTGGCCTTCATTTTTTGGATCTTGCTTTGGAGTTTTTATAGCAGGTTTCGTTTTTTCGGTTTTGTTTTTCATTTTCACCATTGGTTTTATCAGTGCGTTGGCCGAAGGGAAAGGTGGTAATGCCGATTTAAAAGGTGTAAAGGATAAATCTATTCTTCATCTCAAATTAGATTATGATTTAACCGATAGAACGGAGGATAATCCATTTGCGGATTTTAATCTCGATGAATTCTCAACCAAACCAGGATTAATGGATCTTCGAAGAATGATTCGGTATGCGGCAACAGATGATAGAATTAAAGGAATTTATTTGGATGCTTCTGCAGTAAATGGTGGAATGGCAACGGTTGAAGAGTTGCGTAAGGAATTGGTAGACTTTAAAAAGTCAGGTAAATTTATTTATACCTATGGCGAGTATTTTTCTCAAAAGGGATATTATTTGGCTTCTGTTTCCGATGGAATTTATCTAAATCCAATGGGTGGAATGGAGTTTAAAGGTTTGGCCATTAACCTCATGTTCTATAAAAGGTTATTAGATAAAATTGGGGTCCAGGCAGAAATTTTCAGACCTACCGGCAATAAATATAAAAGTGCCGTTGAACCTTATTTTCTTGAAAAGGCAAGTGATGCCAATAGAATTCAGTTAAAAGCTTTGATCGACGATTTCTGGGATGAAATGTTAGATAAATTCTCCAAGAAAACCGGATTATCAGCCGATGAGTTAAATAATATTGCCAATACCAATCCTTTTATTGATGAAGATCATCCATATTTTAAACAATTTATTACCAAGACTTTATATTACGATGAGTTTGCGGAAATTCTAAAAGAAAAATGTGGAATAGATAAAAAGAAGGATTTAAATTTAATTGGCGTAGATAAATATTATGCCGCGGTTCGCAAAAAAATTGAATCTAAAGGCAAAAATAAAATCGCCATTGTTTATGCAGAAGGGGAGATTGTAGATGGAAAAGGAAGAAGAGATAATGTTGGGGGTAATACTTTTGTAAAGGCCATACGTGCCGCCAGAGAAGATAAGGATATCAAAGCGATTATCTTAAGGGTTAATTCTCCTGGTGGATCAGCCATGGCATCCGAACTCATTTGGAGAGAAATTGTTTTGGCCAAGGCCGAAAAACCGGTAATCGTTTCCATGGGGAACTATGCTGCCAGCGGAGGATATTATATTGCTTGCGCTGCAGATACCATCGTGGCTGACAAAACTACTTTAACCGGTTCCATTGGGGTATTTAGTGTAGCCATGAATATTCAAAAATTAATGGAAGATAAAATTGGGATTACCTCCGATACCATTAAGACCAATAAGTTTGCAGATTTTCCGAATATGACACGTGCCTGGAGTCAGGATGAAATTGCGATTTATCAGAAACAGGTGGATAAAATTTATACCACTTTCCTACAAAGGGTTTCTGATGGTAGGGGGATTCCGGTGGCAAGAGTGGATAGTTTGGCACAGGGTAGAGTTTGGACCGGAATTGATGCCAAAGGTTTGGGATTAGTGGATATCATTGGTGATATGGAAGTAGCCATGGACATTACCAAAAAAATGATTGGTTCCGAAGAGGTGGAATATGTTATTTATCCGGAATTTAAGGATAAATGGGGCGACTTTTTCGAAGGATTCTCTGCCAGAGCCTCTGAAGCATTTGTAAGTAAACAGGCTTTTGAGTTTGTGGAATATTACAAATTTGTTCAGGATGCCAAAAACTTAAAAGGGCATCAAACTAGGATTCCTTTTATTGTGGACATATATTAAGGTTTAAAGTTGAAGGTTTGAAGTTTGAGGTTGTTATTTGGCATGCTTGCCAACCGACCTTGAACTTTAAACCAGCGTCTTTCTACTTTTAATGTCTACTTCATCTCTACAAACCCATGTTAAATATAGTCTAGAACTAATTTAAAATACACATAATCAGTATATTAAATAATTCTCATCAAGTTTCATCCAATAGTATTATCACTCAAAACCCTTATCTTTGGCACCGGGTTTGTTTAAGCTTAACCAGAAACTTAAAAAATATAATATGAAACAGATTACACTATTTTTCGGCTTATTATTAGGCTCTTGGGCAACCTATGCACAAAAAGCTAACTTGGTAATCTTCTCTGATGAAGGTACCAAATTTTATGTTGTGGTAAACGGTCTAAGGGTAAATGACCAGGCTTTATCTAATGTACGAATCACAGATTTAAATTACGATTATGTAAATGCTAAAATCGTATTTGAAGATGCCTTGATTCCGGATATCGAGAAAAAAACTCTCATGTTGGAAAGAGGTTCTGAAGCTACTTATGTAGTAAAGAAGAACAAAAAGGGTGAAACCGTTTGTAATTGGTATTCATCGGTACAGTTGGCTCAAATACCAGCACAAACTTCTAATCAACAAACAGTGGTTTATACCAATGTACCTGCAAATAACGGTATTGTAGTAAGAGGTGGAAATGTGGCTACTACCACAACCACAACTACTACCACCACCGGAACTACCGATGTTGTTAATGCCAATGTAGGTATAGGCGGTGTAGGAATGAATGTTACCATTTATGATTCTAATGGGGGAGTGGTAAATGGAAGCACTACATCAACCACCACTACCACATATTCATCAACTACCACTTCGGGTAATACCAATTATAATGATGGTACTACTACCATCAATAACAATTGTATTTATGGTATGAGTGAATCGGAATTACGGGATGCCAAAAATTCTATTTCTGGCGCTTCTTTTGAGGATACCAAATCATCTACCTTTAAGCAAGTGGTGAGTAACAAATGCGTAAATACAAAACAAGTAAAAGAGTTATTACAGTTATTTACTTTCGAAGAAACTAAATTGGAAATGGCCAAATATGCTTATGGTTATGTGGCTGATCCATCTAATTATTATACTATCAACGATATTTTTACTTTCGATTCGAGTAAAGATGAATTGAGTAATTATGTAATGTCAAATAAAAGAAACTAATATTTCAAACTTACCTAATCAAAGGCGATTCGTTTACGGATCGCCTTTTTTGTTGAGTAATCATAAGATTAATTTAACACAGGTTAGCCGCCTAAAAATTTAGATTAAAAATCCTAAAACGGTTTAAGTTTAGTCGATCCCTGTTTGCCATACTTAATGCAGGCGATCTGCCTATTTTAAAAGCTTTGCAGGCTTGACATGCCATGCATTAATTGTATATTTGCCCCCGATTTAACCCAAGTTGTATGAACAAAAAATTTCTATTGAGTTCAATTCTATTTCTATGCCTCTCCGGTTTTATATTTTCTCAATCGCATGAAGGATATGTATTTGAAATTGCCGGCAGAATAAATTATTATTTACCGACCGAAAATAAAGCCCAATTATTTGGCAATGACCGATATATTCAATTAGGTTTTGCCGGATACCAAAAGGATGTGAATGACCTTACCGGTTATATAGATAGATATGCCATTAACGACCGTGATATGATTATTCGTGTTGAACCTACCCAGACCATAGGTTCTGTTAGTTATTATAAGTTTTATCTGGATCCTTTATACGATGCCAATAACTTTCAGAAAATGTTAGAGTCATTTAAGATAACTAAATATTTTATCGAAACTACCGAATTCCCCATCGAGGGTTTTTCGAATACCATTTATGCTTCCCTTAAATCAAAAAAATAATTTGGACTAACCACCCCCATTATGAGAAAAATATTTATTCTTTTTATTTGTTTTTATTCTGTTTTGCAAGCCCAAACATTTAATGGAACGGGTGGTTCAATTCCGGATTTTCCTGGTGGACAACAATGTTTTAATTTGAATGTGACTGGTTTAAGTACCAACTTGTATTCTAACTACGGACTCACGGCAGTTACCGTTAATATTGTTCATCCGTTTGATGCAGACCTGGAAATTGTTTTGATTTCGCCTAATGGAATACAAACTATTTTAAGTTCGAATAATGGTGGGGCTGGTGCCAATTATACCAATACGGTTTTTACCATGGCTGCAGGTACCAATATTGCTTTAGGAGTTGCTCCTTTTACCGGTTCGTTTATTCCCGAAGAATCGTTTTATGCCCAAAATGTAGGACAAAATGGAAATGGTACCTGGCAATTATGTATTACAGATGAGGTAGGTTTAGATGCAGGATCTTTAGTAAACTGGTCATTAACTTTTGCAGGAGGGGCAATAGGATCACCTGATCCCGGTCCAAATCCCGTTGCCACGAATGGCTGTGCTGGTGCTCCCCTAATTTGTAATTTGAATGGATATACCGGAAGTACTTATAGCACCTATACATGGACCCCGGCTAATGAACCCTCAGGAACGGCTCAACCATTGCCGGGTCCAGCCGGAACTTTTTGTGGCACTATCATTAATAATAGTTCGTGGATTCGTTTTCAGGCAAGTGCCACCTCGGTTAGTTTAGGAATTAACGTAACGAATTGTACTGGTTCAATTTCTCCTTTGGGTGAAAGAGGAATTCAGTTGGCATTGTACAATGCTTGTGGTGCACCCTGGACTTATTCTCCATCGTCCTTACCTCCTAATAATTCCATTGGACCTCCACCGAACGATGAAAATGTTCCGAGTTGTTATGGAGATGGATTATACGGTTATCATACGTTAGGTTTTAATAACCTGGTGATTGGAAATATTTATTATATCATGTTCGATGGTTGGAATGGAAACCAATGTGATTATAATATTACGGTAAATAATGGAGTGCAGGTAGTGAGTATTACTCCATCGGCCAATCCAATTTGCGAAGGCGATACCATTAATTTGGTGGCATCTGCTCCTGGAACTTTAAATACATTTACCTGGTCTTCGGTTCCGGCTTCGGTTATTCCTTCAGGGTCATCGGTGCAGGTTCATCCTACAAGTTCAACGGTTTACACAGTGGTTGCATCCGGAATTTGTGGTTCACAATCAGCTTCAATTCCTATTACGGTGATTCCATCCGGTAATCCTTCTTGGACCGCACCTTCAGCCATTTGTAATAATACCAGTTTAATTGATTTAACGAGTTTAATTACAGGAACTACGGGAGGTTCGTGGACAGGCACCGGGGTAGTAGGTTCCGATTTTAATCCGGCCGGGTTATCCGGAAATTATAATGTTACCTACACAACAGGAA
The DNA here is from genome assembly GCA_040376605.1 of Flavobacteriales bacterium. Taxonomy (GTDB): domain Bacteria; phylum Bacteroidota; class Bacteroidia; order CAIKAF01; family CAIKAF01; genus JANWKQ01. The sequence continues at coordinate 20,170 of JBEIQI010000012.1, forward strand.
CCGCTCCATGTCAAAAAAATCAAGTACATCCAATTTCGGTTTTGGCAGCACCTGATCCTGATATTAATATTGTTGGATCTACTTCTATTTGTAATTATCAAACGGTACAACTTACGGCGACCTCTCCTGTTGGAGGAAATTATACTTGGAGTACAGGTAGCACTGCTACCAGTATTCAGGTAACAAGTTCTGGCAATTATTGGGTAAGTATTTTAAATGCGAATGGTTGTGCGGAAGAAGATACCTTGGCGGTTAACATCACAAATTTCCCTCAATCAAATCCGGTGATCGCTCCTTCAGTTCCGGTAATTTGTAATGGGCAATCGGTTACATTAAGTACGGTTGGCAGTTATACTAGTTATACCTGGCTTCCCGGAGGTTCCGGACCCACTACAACTGCTAATACGGCAGGAGCTTATTCGGTAATTGTAGAGGATGGTAATGGTTGTTTGGATACTGCATCTACTAACGTTATTGCCTCGAACATTTCTGTAAATATTTCAGGGGATCAAATTTTATGTGCTGGGGAAGTATCTACTTTGGCGGCATCTGGAGGAGTTTTATACAATTGGAATACCGGAGCATCTACCAATGCGATTAATGTGGATTCGGTGGGAACTTATTTTGCCTCATCAACAAATAACAATGGTTGTACAGATACGGATACGATCATCGTTTCGAATTCAATTTTTAATCCTGCATTAACGGGAGATACCATTGCTTGTCCGGGAGATTTAAGCAATTTAATTGCATCAGGAGGTAATAGTTATGTATGGAACAATTCAACTACGAATGCTAATCTTCAGGTTCCAGTTTTATCTACCACTATATATTCTGTAACCATTACTAATGCAGATGGATGTAGCAGTACTTTATCTACAACCATTCATTTATCTACCGATTATACTCCTCCTCCGCTTCTTTTGCCGGATTTTGATACAACCGGATATAATCAATCCATCACCATCAATGTTACCATTAATGATTCTGTGAATACTGGATTTTTTATTTTGGATTATCCGAGTCATGGAACGGCAGTCCCAGGTGCTGTGATGATCTTATATACACCCGATATTGGATTCTCCGGTTTTGATACCTTAACCTATGTCTCCTGCGATCCATATTGTGTGAATTTATGTGATACCACTTATGTAATTATTAAGGTAAATAGTAACGTATTATTTTTTCCAGAATTCATTTCACCGAATGGGGACAATAGTAATGAGTTTTGGGATTTAGGAGATTTGGCATCTTATCCGGATAATGAATTAACGATAATGAACCGTTGGGGCGATGCATTGTATCATGCTCAACCCTATAATAATGAATGGAACGGACAGTCCAATATGGGTATTCCAAGCATAACTGAGGGGGTAACCGATGGGACTTATTTCTTTGTATTTATTCCTTATCCTGGGGATGAGCCTATTAAGGGTTTTATTGAAATCAGAAAATAACCAACCATGAAAAAGACCTTTAAAAACTTCGAATTTCAGCGTTGGACTTCATCGTCAAAATGCTCATTTACCATTGTAAACTCCGCTTTTTTCTCTTCGTCCGCCTTGAACTTCATCGTTTTTAAAGGTCTGGTGCTTTTGGCTTTATTCTTTTCAAGTTATGCTAAACTTTCTGCTCAAGAGCAACCTCATTATTCGTTTTATATGTTGAGGCAATCGTTGGTAAATCCGGCTGCATTAAGCACTTTCGACCGAATTTCAGGAGCCGTATTTTTTAATGCACAAATGGTGGGGTTTAAAGGGGCTCCGCTGGTGGGAGCTGTGGATGTTTCATTTCCTATTGGTAAAACCGGATTGGTTATTGGGGGGCTTATTCAACAGGATAAAATTGGTGCCACTTATAAAAGCACCGTTGGGGTGGGTTTGGCCTATCGAATCAAATTAAATCCTACCAACTATTTAGCTTTTGGGTTAAATGCTAATGCCTATATGATTAATGCAGATTTTACTCAGTTAAATGTGCAAGACCCATTGGATCCTTCTTTAAATGCCAGCACCAATACTTTCTGGTCACCTAATTTTAAATTAGGAGCCTATTATTTCCGGAAGAATTTTTACGTGGGGTTTGCTGTAGGAAATATTTTAACGGTTAATCTACCGAATTATTTGAATCCAGCACCTTCTATTGATGCTCGTTTTCAGGATGTGCATTTTTATATCAATGCAGGTTGGCAATATCGTTTTGGAAACAATGCCTGGAAATTTCAACCTTCGGCCATGGTAAAACAAATTGCAGGATCACCCACCCAGTTTGATATTAATATGCAGTTTTTATATCATGAGGCATTTGGATTTGGTTTATCCTACCGATCCTTAAATACCATCATGGCTCAAATTAATTATACCCATAAGGATATGTTTACCATTGCTTATGCATTTAACATGGGTCTTGGATTTGGAAACCGAACCAATTATACCGGACATGAGGTGATGTTAGGTTTTAAAATCCCACAATCGAAAAACAGAATACCAGTAGATATACCTAGATTTTAATAATGCGAAGGATGAAAAATTGGATGATTGGTGTATTGCTTGCAATGAATGTAATGGCAGCCCATTCGCAGATTTGGCAAGAAGATGTGGCCAATGACTTATATCAGAGTCGGGATTATTTTCATGCAATTACCGAATATGAAAAGCTTATTAAGCTCAATAAAAATACCGTGTATTTATACAGACTTGGGATGTGTCACTATTTTCTAAAGGACTACACTAAAGCACAAATTTATTTAGATGAGGTAAAGGATAAACAGGATGCAGTAATTGATGCCTATTTATATGATGCTATTTGTGAGCATTATTTGGGTATGTATCAAGAGGCAAAAAATAATTATCAATTGTATCAGGATTTAGGAGGGGTATGTCCTAATATTCTAAATTATATAAAATCCTGTGATTTTGCATTGGCTAATACGGATGTTGTGCCGCTAGTGGAATTAGATACGGCTCGTATTAGAATTGACGGTTTGTATCTAGGTGGAGCTTGGCATAAGGGAAAGTTGGTCTATTCCGAGCCGGATCATCAACATGATAAAGTGAAAAAAACAGTATATCCTTATTATAAAGTTAATGATGTGGATGGAGAAGTGGTAAATGATAAAGGGGAGCCTTTGTTTCATCAATTTTATACAGGAGGTTTATTTTTTACCAGCGATGGCAAGGAGGTTTATTTTACCCGCAACGAATCGGATGAAAAATTTATCAAGAAAAAACATTTTACAAAACATGGCATTAGTGCAGATGGAGTTAATACACTAGGTATTTATAAAGCAACGGTAGATCATAATAAATGGACCAATATTACTCATCTTAATTTTAATAGTATAGATCATTCGTGCATGCATCCTTCATTGTCTTCTGACGGAAATAGATTATATTTTTCTTCGAATCGGAAAGGGGGATTTGGGGGGTATGATTTATATTATGTACAAAAACAAAATGGCGATTGGGGAGAGCCCATCAATTTAGGTAAGTACATCAATTCATTAGATGATGAAATGTTTCCTTATATCGTCGATGATACCACCATTTATTTTTCTTCCGATGGGCATATAGGTTATGGTGGGTCTGATATTTATTATAGTATTAAAAGTGATGGTATGTGGCAGGTTCCTGTAAATGCTGGTAAGCCTATCAATTCCAGTAAGGATGATTTTGCCTTCATTTTTGCTGAGGATCATAAACATGGGTATTTTGGTTCCGATAGAAATTCTGCTCCCGGCAAAGATGATATTTATTCTTTTCAAATAAAGCCAGATTTAATTATTGGACGTGGGGTGGTTTTGGATAAGTTAACTTTAAAACCTATTGCCAATGCCCATGTTAAAATACATACGCCAGATTCTATCATTGAAGTTTTAGCGGATGAATTGGGCAGGTTTGAATGGGATTTTTTCGAGCACCA
>JBEIQI010000265.1:0-4198 GCA_040376605.1 Flavobacteriales bacterium
AACTTCTAAGATCAAATTCCGATATTCTTTATTTTTTGTTCTCAACCCAACCGATTGGCTAAACGTACATTTGTGCAGAAACTATAAATAATTGGGTTATGCAAAAATGGATCTACGTTATCATCATGTTGTTTTTTACTTCAGGAGTATATAGCCAATGTAGTTGTATGTTATGTACCCAAAAAAGGCTCGAACAACCAGTTAGTCAAACCTTTGAACCAATCAATAGTGGGCCAATAACCGGATTAGAAGGCAGCCAGATTGAACCTACACCAGCTATCCTTTATCCAAATCCGGTAAGAGATGAAGTACAAATTAGGTCCACAGATCCTATAACGGTTATTGAAATTCTAAACGTACAGGGTCAACTCGAGTTATGGTTAGATCCCAAACAGCACATGATGGTTAATGAACTACCTGCGGGAATATATTATGCAAGAATATATTTCGAGAATAGTTCCAAGGTAGAGGTTGAAAAATTATTGGTGATAAAGTAGCTGGGAATGATGAAAAAGCAGCCCGGGCTGAAGTGATAGCTGCCTACCTTTGCCTGCTAGCGGGGTTTATTGGATATGTGTAAACAACAGGCATACCAATAAACAATTAACACCGCTTGGAGGCAAAGGTAGGCACTTAAACGTAAGACCGGTAAAGCTGGCCTGTTGCCTTAACTTCCTTATCTTTGAAAAAAAATAGTCAATGGAAATTGAAATTTGGTCGGACATTATGTGTCCGTTTTGTTATATCGGAAAACGAAGATTAGAGGACGCTTTAGCAAAATTTGATCATGCTGGTGAAGTGCAAATTAATTGGAAAAGTTTCCAATTAAACCCTGATATGCCTACCATGCCGGGCAAAAATATTATTGAATATTTGGCAGAAATAAAGGGTTGGAGTATAGAACAAAGTATTGAAATGCATGAGCATGTTAGCAAAATGGCCAAAGAGGTAGGACTTGAATATGATTTTGATAAGGCTGTGTTAGCCAATTCGTTCGATGCCCATAGATTCATCCAATTCGCTAAAAAACATAATAAAGGAGATGAGGCTGAGGAAAGATTATTTAAAGCCTATTTTACGGAAGGTAAAAATATCGCTGATTCAACCGAACTCATTCAGCTTGGGATAGAAATGGGTTTCGAGGAGAACAAACTCAAGCAGTTAGTTGAATCGGATGAATTTGCAGAAAATGTGCATCATGATGTTTACGAGGCGCAACAAGTTGGTGTTAGAGGTGTTCCATTTTTTGTATTCAATCGCAAATATGGCGTATCAGGCGCACAACCTACGGATGTGTTTTTAAGTGCACTCAACCAAGCCTACCAGGAATGGAATGAATCAACTCAACCGAACTTATCTACCACAACCAATGGTGAAAGCTGCGATGTTACAGGTGAATGTAATTAAGGATGCTCTCCAACCGTAACTGATGAAGCACCATAAATAGTGATGGTAGATTTTATAAAATCTGCTTCCTCTGCCAAATAAATATTATCTACATATTTCTGTGGGTTTCTATCGATATAGGGAAACCAGGTACTATGCATTTGTATCATGATGCGATGACCTTTTTTAAAGGTATGCAGAATATCTTGTAAGGCTATTTTTACTTCCGTTTTTTCGCCAGGAACAAAGGGTTCTGGTTTTTCGAAACTATTTCTAAATCTACCTCTAAAAACTTCACTTCGAACCAGCTGTTGATACCCTCCCATCTTGATATAATCAGGATTGCCTTCGCATTGAGGTTCATCAGCTGGATATACATCAATTAGTTTTACAATAAAATCAGCATCGGTACCCGACATAGAAACAATTAATTTCGCCAAAATTGGACCAGCCAATGTAATATCCTCTGCCAATACATCTGTTTGAAAGGTAAGTACATCCTTGCGAAGGGATGCATGGCGCTGATCATCACTCATAAATGCCCGTGGCGTAAAAGTTAAACCTTCTACTTCCGAAGTATATTGAACTGGATTGGCAGGATCACTCACGTAGGAGAAATTGAGCAAATCGTTGGTAGGTTGATTGATAAATAGTTTTCCATCATTCCCAAAACTTAGGTTTACCGATGGAATTTCTTTGGGTGGCCAAACATCAAACTTTTCCCAATTTTTTTTACCAGTATCAAACATATAGGCTTCTGGTAATTTTAAGGATCCTTCTCCTTTTAAATAATAGGCAAAAAAGGGTTTCTCTATTTCACGTTGAAAAAAAGTAGAAATACTATCTCCAAAACATATATGATTATGTTTGCTTTTGCCTTCTTCATTGGCCCAATCACCATGCCCCCATGGTCCCATAACAATGGTATTATTTGCTGTAGGAGTTGATTTCTCAATGGCTTGATAAATATGTAAGGGTCCATACAAATCTTCGGCATCAAACCAGCCTCCCACGGTTAACACGGCTGGTGTGATATTATTAAGATGAGGAAGGATATTTCTTTTTTGCCAAAATTCATCATAGTTAGGATGCTCGATAATCTGTTTCCAGAAAAAATTATCGTAATGATATTTTTTTGTGATGTTCTTTAAAGGACCAAGTTTTAAATAAAAATCATAGCCATTAGTAACCGACTCTCCATAAAATCGCATCATCTCAGAGCCAAACCACCAATCCTTTGTAGGTTTGTCGTTTTGATAACCAAAAACAGCAAAAGCAGCCGTATAACTTTCTAAATATGCACCATTATGGTGAAAATCATCAAAAAAGAAATCGGAGATAGGAGCTTGTGGTGAACTCGCCTTTAATGCCGGATGTGCATCTGGTAAAGCCGCTGCAGAATAAAAACCCGGATAAGAAATTCCAAAAATTCCCACCTTGCCGTTGTTCCCTTTTATTTTTTTGATGAGCCAATCTATGGTATCATAAGTATCTGAGCTCTCATCAATATCCTTTTTATTTTTTACGTTATTGCCTGTAATATTTGGAGTCATATTGTTAAAGTCTCCTTCACTCATAAAGCGACCTCTTACATCTTGAAATACCAGGATATACCCATCTCTTACCAAATAATTAGACGGATGCCCGCTGGTTTTAAACTCCGCATAACCAGAGGCATTGTAACAAGTCCGATTCATTAAAATGGGATACTTTTTTGTTTTATCTTTTGGCACATAAACTACCGTAAATAGCTTAATACCGTCACGCATAGGAATTTTATATTCAAACATATCGTAATGGTTGCGCATATAAACCGAGTCTTCAGCCACTGTTTGCGCCGATAATTGACCCATTGTAAAAAAAATGAATAATAGACTAAACACCCGAATAAGCATAACTGGAGGAAGGTAATTTTTCCTTTTCAATAAAATCATAAAACTAATTTGAATAAATAATATGAATGTGTCGGACTAGTTTTCTTTAACCCTAGTCCAGGTTTCGGTTCTACCTAAAATAGAGAACCCACAAATACTTCCTCTCATGTCGATATGATCGATATCGATAAGGGTTATTTTACCACAATATGTTTTACCATTATTGGGATCGTAGGCCTTGCCTCCTTTAAAAACCCCATTACCTTCGTAAGCAAAGTCCTTGATTACCCTAAGCCCCAGTATGGGTTGTTTTTTCATAGCATCATCCGGATTTTTATCATCCAAATCAGGACCGCTATTGTCCTTTTCGTTGGGATTCTTTAACCAAACTACTTTTCCAAAATATTTAGTTCCAATTTTTTCAATCTTTACATGTGAATCTCCTTTTTTAGGAAGCCAGGTACCCAATAGCATGTCGGGTGTAAAGGATTGTGCCATTAAAGCAGTTGTTCCGATAAATATTAAGGTAATGAGAAGTCGTTTCATCGATATTTTAATTAAGTTTCGAAAATACTTATTAATCGACGAATACGCAAACAGAAAGTGAAATAGACCTCGATAGAGAAAATAATTTGATAGAGACTGTTATAAATAAAAAAGCCCCAAAAAATGAGGCTTTCATATTAACGGATCTTATAACAATTAATGATAACGAACTCTACTGTCAACTAATAATGCATCGTCTTCTCTCATAAATGGATTAAGACTCAATATTTCTTTAATAGTTACTCCATAAGAATTGGCTATCGCATAAATATCATCGCCAGCTTTAACGGTATGAAACCTTTCGGCATTGGTAACCACAATTTTACCATCATTCACCAATAAATTTACATTTACTAATTTCAATTTTCTGGCTTCAAAATCAATTAATAACT
>JBEIQI010000306.1:0-3179 GCA_040376605.1 Flavobacteriales bacterium
ATGTTATTCACCTTGGTATTATTAGAATCAATTCCCAACTTCTTTAAATGCCCCATACCACAAACAATGTATTGAGTGATATAACGATTGTCAGGTCCACCATCAAACCAAGGCCATCCGCCATTCGGCACCTGCATTTGGGCTAACTTATTTATCGTGGCATCCGACTCGTAATTCATTCTGTTTAAATCGAAAAGAATTCCTAAACGGCGTTTTCTTTCACTTTCATTGGTGGCATCTCTAAGCCATGGAGTTTCTTCAATGAGGATATTTTTTAATTCCTCATTTTTTTCAAGATTAGACATCAATGCCTCCGGTTGAAAGTTTTTCCAAATCTCAAAAATCTTTTGAATCCTAGGATCGGAGTTAGCGATATGTGTTCCTATAGCATTGGCATAATACCTATTGAAGGTTTGCTCGGCACATTCATAAGGATATTCCATCATATAAGGCAATGCCTGAACTGCATACCAAGCAGGATTAGAAGTAACCTCCAACGTTAATCTTTCATGAGATAAAGTATTAGATCCTCCTGAATTGATTAAATTTTTAAATGTAAAAGTCTTTGAAGAATCTCCTCGTACATTTAAGGGAACTGCCTCTTTTACCAATATTCTATTCGATAATACCGGGATCGTATTTTCTTCCCCATCACTGTGCGAATTTGTTTTAGCCGTAATGGTATAAGTTAATCCCTGCAGACCCTGAGGAATAGTTAAATACCAATCAATCTTTTTGCTTTCGCCAGCCTTCAAATCAACAGTAATTGATTTTTTATCAACAGCAATTAAATCTAAGGCTTTATCCGTTAAAGCATTCTTCAGATTTAATTCGGCTACAGCAATCATGTTGGTATCGGTAAGGTTAGTAACCTTGGCTGAGAAATAAATTTTATCACCTTCTCTAACAAATCTCGGTGCAAAGGCCGTAATCATTACTTCTTTTTGAGTTACCACCATTTTCTCGATATATGCAGTTTTGAGATCTTTGGTAATGGCTAATGCTCTAAATTTCCATTTGGTTAATGACTCGGGAACCTTAAAATTAAAACTCACTTCACCCTTTTCATTGGTTACCAAATGCGGATAGAAAAATGCCGTTTCATTAAAATTCGTCCTCACCTTAGGCGGGGGATTATAGCCACCCTTATCACCCTTCCCATTTAAAGCGTCAGTCGCGGCAGGTTGATTGCTCTCCTGGTTTCTATCTTCATATAAAATCGTTGCATCCCCTGTTGATCTATTATCGTCTAATTCAGAACCATAGGATTCGGATTCCGAGTTTTTAGATTCTTTGGTAACGGTTCTAAGCTCTTCATCTTGACTAAGATACCCACCAAACATGCCCTCTCCATCATAATAATCATATCTATAATAATTAGAACCTAAATTCCATCCAAAATAATTGAGCTGCTCATAGGTTTTATACCTATACTCTTCATAATCCGAAATTAAGTGAGAATAACCATAACCCATGGAGCCACTATTAAAACCGGTTTGACCCATGTAATAATAATTATAATTGTAGTTGGCAAAATAATAGCTCCAAGTATTGGCATAGGATAATTGATCCAAACTAGCATCATACATATTCGCTAAAATTTCGGCTCCGGCAATATCCTGTTTTTTATTTCCCTTCACTTTAATCTTCCATTCTTCGTCTTGACCCGGTAATAATTTATCCCTAAAAGTGACCAATTCAAATTCGATAAAATCGCTGTCATCATTTAAATAAAAGCTTTGGGTACTTGAATAAACTTGATTGTTTTTTACCATGTAAACATGCACCACATAAGGGGTAGTTTTATTGGCACAGATTGGGAATGTAATTAATTTTTGTTCCCTGTTTAATGTCATCGACTCAACTTTAAAAATCTTACCATTAAACTCATGCACCAATTGAAATACAGCATAATCCGCAGATGTACCCAATAATAACTGGGCATTTTCACCCATCTTGCAATATGATTTAATAGGTAAACAAGTGGCAAATTGTTGAAATGGATGATTCCTTTCATTCACATCATAGACCATAAAGTAAGATTCGGTTTCAACATCAACTCCCTTTGAATCTTTCGCCTTGCTGGTTATAACATACCATCCCTGAGCAAGCTTACCCCAGGTGCTTTGGGTAATCGCCGTTTTTTCTTCTGTATTAAAATTACCTGAAGAAACCACTTCTCCTTTTTCCCAATTCTTTATTTGGTTCTCATCGTTAAACGGAATATGAGGAAAGTTTTTAGTAAAAATTTCTTTAGACATAATGGGCTCATCCGGCACCGTAAGTGGACGATCTACCAAATAATTAGGTGGTGTTTTTACCTTTCTGATTTCATAACTTCCCTTAGTATAAACTTCAAATCCAGATAGGTTTGAAGCATAGAATTTATACGAATTGGTATCCGATTTGGATAAATAATATGGCAGTCCATTAGTTAAATTCATGCTTTTTCGAGCAACGGTAACATAAAATGAAGTAGATCTTGTTTCTCCACTTAAATCCGTAACATCCACAACCACTGTATATGTGAAGTATGGATCATATTTTTGTTTTACGTTCAAATCGGGAAGGGCTACAAAGGTAAATTCAAATTCGCCCTTCTCGTTCGTGGTTAATTTTCCGGTGGAAATTGTTTTTGATCCGGAATTTCTCCGATAATAATTATAATCGTAAATATACATTTGAGTTAATCGATCCACTTTGTAAGTTACCTGAGCATCTGTAATTCCAAAACCAGCTAATGCCTTAGCAGAACCTCTTACTGTAATAACATCATTAAGGGAACAACTTCCAGGAATAGAATCAATATTTACTTCAAATTTCGGCCTTTTATATTCTTCCACTTGAAAATATCCAGAGCCATCCTCACAAGAAATTCTCCAACTGCCAGTAGCTACAGAAGTGGGAATAACAAAAATCCCAGAAGCTGTTCCGAAATCATTAGTGGTAACCTCTAATTCCGAAACTACTTTATAATTGATATCATACAAAAGGACCTTTACTTTTCTTTTTGGTAAAATGGAAAAATCCGACTTATTATTTTTTACTGCAATCAATTTAAAATTGATCGTTTGACCAGGTCTGTAGATTCCTCTATCCAAAAAGAATCTCACCTCGTCTTTGGCCATTTTTGGATCCTGGTAATTGTAGTTATAATAGTATTCGGTTACGTATCTATC
>JBEIQI010000183.1:0-6417 GCA_040376605.1 Flavobacteriales bacterium
AAGGGGTTTGGACTCCTCCCGTAAATTTAGGCAATACCATTAATACCCCGGAACATGAATTAACCCCATTTATACATTCTGACAGCCAAACCCTCTATTTTGCCAGCAAAGGTCATAAAGGAATGGGCGGATACGATTTATATTATAGTAAAAAAGATTCATCAGGAAACTGGATGAAACCGCGAAACTTAGGCTATCCTATTAATACGGAAAACGATGAGAATAGCTTTTTCGTAAGTCTTGATGGCAAAAAGGGTTATTATGCCACTGATCGATTGAATGGGCCAGGAGGTTTAGACATATATTCATTTGATCTATATCCGGAAGCCCGTCCTGAAGAAGTAGTATTTATTGAAGGTACGGTAAAGAGGGATGATAATCAACCGGTAAAAGGCGAAATAGAAATTGTGGATATGGTTACAAATGAAGTAACTAAAGTGGACATAGATAGCACCGACGGGAAATATGTAGCCATTGTGACCACCAAGAATGACGTACTCCTTACCTTAAAAGGTGAAGGAGTTGCCTTTACCAGCACGGTAATTGAAAATAGTGAGGTAAATAAAGGTGAACCTACTACGGTGAATGTTGAAACCAAGGAAATAAAAGTTGGTGAGGAATACCGATTAAATGACATCAATTTCGCCTCTAATAGCACTGAATTAAATGATAAAACGAAATTTATCATTAAGGAGTTTTCGGGCTTCTTAAAAAAGAACCCGAAGTTGAAAATTAGTATCAATGGACATACAGATAACGTGGGGGATGATAACGCCAATTTAACCCTATCAGGCAATAGAGCCAAAGCCGTTTATGAATATTTAGTTAGTTTGGGAATTAGCGCCGATAGAATGGAACATAAAGGTTTTGGCGAAAAAGTCCCCATTGCTTCCAATAATTCAGAATTTGGAAGATCGAAAAACAGAAGAACTGAATTTGTAATTACCGCCAAATAACTCCCATTGGTATACTCTTTTCAGTCGTCTACTCAATTCTTTCACTTTTAGCCATTTTCGGTTTTGAACCCTTTAACCTTTTTAGCATCTTTGCAAAGGGATTCTAAAAACTAAAATATCCCTTTGCCCGATGCATCAGAAAATTATCATTTTAGACTTTGGATCCCAATATACCCAGCTAATAGCAAGAAAAATTAGAGAGCTCAATGTATTTTGCGAAATATATCCATTTAATCATGCCTTAAATCTTGATGAAACGGTTAAAGGGGTAATTTTATCCGGCAGTCCTTTTTCTGTTCGTCAAGAAAATGCTCCATTCCCCGCCTTCGATTGGCAAAATAGCCCTGTTCCTGTTTTGGGCGTTTGTTATGGTGCCCAGTTAATGGCTAGCCAAACAGGTGGTAAAGTAACTCAAAGTAAACATAGAGAATATGGACGGGCTAATTTGGATCAGGTAAATACTGATTCCTCCCTGTTTTATAATGTGCAAACCGGAACACAGGTATGGATGAGTCATGGGGATACCATTACCGAGTTAAGCGATGCATTCAATATTATTTCAGCGACAGCCTCAATACCAGTTGCTGCTTTTGAACATGGAACTAAAAAAATATTCGGGTTACAATTCCATCCAGAAGTATATCATAGCACCGATGGAAAGGTGATCTTAAAAAATTTCGTTATCGATATTTGTGGCTGTAAAGGAGATTGGACTGCCGCTTCATTTATTGATGAAACGGTAGCTCGATTAAAATCGGAATTGAGCAACGATCAGGTTGTATTAGGTCTTTCCGGTGGGGTTGATTCAACCGTTGCGGCAGTGTTATTACAAAAGGCTATTGGCAATAATCTTTATTGCATTTTTGTAAACAATGGTTTGCTTCGAAAAAATGAGTTTGATGAGGTGATGGAGAGATATAAGTCTCTTGGACTGCAAGTAAAAGGGGTAGATGCTTCCCAACTATTTCTTAACTTATTGGCAGGTAAAACAGATCCTGAAGACAAAAGAAAAGCCATAGGAAAAACTTTTATTGATGTTTTTGATGCTGAGTCGAAAATGCTCGAAAATGTTAAATGGTTGGGACAAGGCACTATTTATCCTGATGTAATAGAATCTGTTTCGGTGAATGGTCCATCTGTAACTATAAAATCACATCATAATGTGGGTGGTTTACCCGCCAAAATGAACTTAAAAGTAGTTGAGCCCCTTCGTATGCTTTTTAAGGATGAAGTTCGTAGAATTGGTGCTCAATTAGGAATAGATGACCTTTTCTTGAGCAGGCATCCATTTCCGGGTCCAGGTTTAGCTATCAGAATTCTGGGAGAGATTACAACAGAAAAGGTACGCATTTTGCAAGAAGCAGATTATATATTTATTGAAGGATTGAAAAATAGTGGATTATATGATCAGGTTTGGCAAGCTGGAGCAATCTTTTTACCTGTAAATTCAGTTGGGGTAATGGGCGATGAACGTACTTATGAAAATGTTATTTGCCTTAGGGCAGTAACCAGTACCGATGGGATGACCGCAGATTGGGCACATCTACCTTATGAGTTCTTAGCTGAGATTTCAAATAAAATTATTAATCAAGTAAAGGGTATCAATCGAGTTGTATTTGATATAAGTTCTAAACCACCAGCCACCATTGAATGGGAATAATTTAGCCAACGAAATGAAGAGATCGACCGTAATATTAATTTTGTTTTTTACCTTTTTACAAACTTTAACATCTCAAAACACTGAGTTAATTAAGGGTAGAGAGTTTATCGTTCACCATGTAAAAAAGGGCGAAACCGTTTATGGTATTTCACGAGTTTATGAGGTACCTGCGGATACCATTTATGCTTATAATCCGAATTCCCGATCCGGAGTAAAAATTGATGAGGTCATTAAATTTCCCTCCAAAAATGCCATAAAGAATTCTGCCAGTAATATTGTTTTAATTAAACATATTATCAAAGAAGGGGAAACGCTTTCGGCCATTGCAAAAAAATACAAAGTATCCATAGAAGATATAAAAAAAGCAAATCCAAATCTGGTAAATCCCGACGTTTTAAGGCTGGATGATGTATTATTGATTCCTGTTGATGCTAAAAACGCTAATTCTTATACGCAAGAAGATAATAATAATGAACCAGAGATCAAGAAAGACTCGGTTCCCTCAAACAATAGCGGAAACAATGCTGCTATAGAGGTAAACTGTGATACTTTTAAGCTTGCTAAGAAAAATTACAAGATAGCTCTTATCCTTCCCTTTAAAGGCAATAATGCAGCTAGCAGCAAAATTGCCACGGAATTCTACTATGGATTTAAGGTGGCATTGGATTCAGTAGCTTCTAAAATGAAAGTGGGGGTTAAATTATATGTTATGAATTCGTCAGCCTCTAATGATTCTGATAAAACAGAAGACAAATATGATTTCGACAAATTAAAACAGATGGACCTGATCATCGGCCCATTATTTAGCTCAAATATTAAACCGGTTGCAGAATTTGCGCTTGCCAATAAAATCCCTATCGTATCGCCCTTTACAAAGTCATATAGCCTTTTAGAAGGCAATCCCTATGTCTTTAAAATTACCCCATCCGAAAAAACATTGGCAAAAAGAACCTTACAATATTTCAATACCAATTATCCCAACTGTAATTTCATTTTGGTAAATACCAATACCCGCAGAGATTCTACCTTACATTTGGCCTATTCAAATGCTTTAGACGAATTGGGAATTACCGACACCAATCGAATTCATAAAATAAATGCGAAAAATGCAAGTCCTTCTTCTTTTTTCAGAAGCAAGGTGAAGAATGTGGTTATTTATGTTAATTCAAAAGAGGTAACTGTAAAAGCATTCATTACTGGGTTCAACAAAGCCCATAAAGGGAATGATATTAGCATGGTAGGTACTGAGGGTTGGTTGGAATTTAACAATGTTGAAGCGGATTATTATATGAATTTGAATTTACATATTCCTGTGGCTACTTATGCTGATTTTACTGATTCAACCAAATATGATTATTTCATTCGAAGATACCAGTATACGGTTAAAGCAGACCCAACCGATTATTCATTTACTGGTTATAAAATTGGATCTGATTTTATGAGAAAGTTTTTTGTTTACGGTTCAAATATTTGTGGCTGTATCAATAGCTTTAAAGAGACCGATGAAAAACAAAAGCTTCCATTCAATTTAAATTTCGAAAGACAATCTGAAGAAGATGGATGGGAGAATAATGCCATTCAAATTCTAAGGGTGGAAGAGGATTATTATCTCAAAATAGTCAATTATTAATACTCGAAAAGTCCCACAATATTTCCAGAGCCACTTCAAGGTAAAGGGAAACCTATAGTTGAGGTTAACAACAAATCATCCATATTCAAATAACAAAACTGATCGTGTTTTGGCAAAGAAACATCATTCATTTACAATTAAAATCACATGCCTTTGTGCATCAATTTAAATTGATAACTTCGTAATAGTTTTGATTTAATCATATTAAAAAACATCATTTACTATTAATTGAAAATAATAACTAAACAATTATGAAATTAAGCACGATTAGCATTATCTCACTTTTAGCATTGAGCTGCGGAAACAGCAAGACATCCGAATCATCAAATAAAGATACAACCTCATCAAAAACAGATTCGATTGAAGTTAACAAAGAGGTTAAACTTTGCTTTGAAAGGAAGGATAGTTTTAAAGAAAAAGATGAAAAAATGGAAATGACCACTTCCATTGAAATACTCACCAAAGGTGAAGAGGTAAACGGAACATATATTGAGGAAAGGCTCGTTAATGGTGGCAATGTTGATGGAGCTTCTGGCGACTTAAAAGGTACAAAAAAGGGTGATACTTTGTATTTAGACTTTAGCTATACCATTGAAGGATATGAAGCAACCGAGGAAACCATTTGGATTTTGCAAGGTGATAAATTACTTCAAAAAGAAGGTGAACTCGTTGAAAAAAATGGAAAAATGGTTTTAAAAGATGCTAATAAAGCAACATTTAAAAAGGAATATTTAAAGGTCAATTGTGGTCAATAAAAACAAATTTAATTAAGATATAGAAAGGTCCGGATTTACCGGACTTTTTTATTTAAAGCCATTTTAAGGAGTTGTAATAACACTAAACGAACAATCTGAAACTGCCATTCCAACCAACTATTAGCCCAGGAAGAAACAAAAAAGGGTCTGAAAAATCAGACCCTTTTGAATATTTAATACTAAAATCTTAATCGAAAATCGTTATAAATCCATGATCCTCCACTTTGTAATTCCCTTGCAATAAATAATAGTAAACCCCCGGAGACAAATTAGTTCCGCCTTCGGTTTTACCCTGGAAACAATCTGCACAAAAAAGATCAGGATTATATGGATCGTTATAGGCTTCATAAACCTTTAAGCCCCATCTATCAAAAACAACGAAGGTATATTCTACACAAAGATTAAAATTAGGTTTGATAACTTGCATATCAAACTTGTTGTTTCCGGCAGCACTGGACTGTATCAGTACATTTGGCATATTGATTGTTAAAGTATCTTCCACAATCACTTGTTGAGTTAAAGAATCAGTACAACCTTCAGCATTAGTAACGATCATGGTTACATCATAAGTTCCTGGTAAAGGGTAGATATAATTAAATTGTGAGGAATCTTGATCCAAAAATGCACTACCATCACCCATAAACCAATCGATTACCCAAGTGGAATCACCCGCTCCCGAGGGATCAAATGTAAATCGACTAATACAAATTGGATAAATACCCATGGTCATAGAAGGTCCATTAAGGACATTGAAAATTCTGTTAACCGTTGATGTACAACCTTCAGGATTAGTTACCGTTAAGCTAACTGGGAAACTGCCTAAACCCGGGAAAATAACCGTTGGGGTGCTATCCGTAGAGGTAGAAGGAGATCCTGCACCAAAATTCCAGCTATAACTGCTGATGATATCATTGGGCGCAAAAGAATTAAATAAAACACTGGTAGCACTGCAAGCAGTAGAATCCATGATGTAAATTTCTGGTCCGGGTACAAAAGTAATATTGACAGATGCTGATTTCGAGCAAAGACCGTTAGTTGCTACTACCGTATACAATCCTGCTGTTGGAGCATTGGTTGATGACGAATCACTTCCTGTTGACCATAAAATTTCATCATAAGTTGCATTGGTCACCTCCAAAAAGGCATTATGTCCCGGACATAATAAAGTATCTCCGGTAATAATTGGTAGAGGAACAGAACTTAAAGGTGCCACATAAACACTAAAGGTATATCCAACACTTTGTACCGGCACCCCATCATCAGTAGCCGTAACAGTGAAGTCTATAGTACCAGGTGTAATACCAATAATTTGATAAATAATGGTAGCTGTATTTCCATTAGTAATATTTAAAACAGAAAAGTCTGGAGACGCCGAGCTTGCCGTTAACGTAGTAATTTGACCTGCTTCAGGGGCCA
>JBEIQI010000018.1:0-21889 GCA_040376605.1 Flavobacteriales bacterium
CCAAAACATTTTCGGGTGGAAAAATAGATTTCACACGACGATAAGTTGCTTGCAAAAGTGTTTCACCAGTACCTAAAATATCGATAAACTGTTTAGGATGGGTTTGCCTGCTCATTGGCCAAAAACGGCTCCCAATGCCACCCGCCATTATCACACAATAATTTGCACTCATGATAGTTTTTTCAAGGCTGTTCTTAATTTATCGAAAATTGCTGGTATTTCTTCTAATTTACTGGTACCAACACTTAATCTATACCAAGCAGATTCTCTTGGTGAACCAAAAGCAAAAAATGGAACAACTGCAAAACCCGCTTCATTTAAAATATAAGAAGTAACATCATCCGTATTTTCCAAAATTTTACCCTCCGAAGTTTTCATCCCCTTCAAATTAAATTGAATGGTCATATAAATAGCAGCACGAGGAATAATAACATCCACCGGAAGGCCTTCGTTTTTTAACTCGGTAAAACCTTTATAAAAAGCATCAAATCTCTGTTTAACGGCAGCCTTAATCCATGTTAAATAAGCATCCACTGCCGCGCTATTATTTAAAAAATGAGTAGTTGCTACCTGCTCCGCTTTCGGGCTCCAGGCGCCTACATGGCCTAAAATTGATTTCATTTTATTTATCACATGCTCAGGACCATATGCCCAACCAACACGAACACCAGTAGCAGCAAAACCTTTGCTTATACCATCTACAAAAATGGTATAAGGTCTTAATGCCGGTCTTAAAGTTACCGGATCAAAATGCTCAGTATCACCAACCGTTAATAACCAATAAATTTGATCATACATAAGGTAAAGCGGCTTTTCATTTTCACCTCTTCTAGCATTTTCTGCTAATACAAGATCGCAAATCTCCTCTAATTGTTCTTTTGAAAATACAGTACCGGTTGGATTTAATGGAGAGCACAATGCCAATAAACTAGCATCCTTTAAGTGAGGTGCTAATTCTGCAGCCGTAGGCATAAAATTATTCTCAGGTTTTGTTTCCACCATCACCTGTTGGCCTCTGCTCAAATAGGTATAATGATTGTTATTCCATGATGGTACCGGAAAAACTACTTTATCTCCCGGATCAACAATGGCTTGATAAATTGCATAAATCACTGGACGAGCTCCACCAGCAATTAATATTTCATTTTTAGAATAATCAAGGTTTCCATAGTTTTTTAAAAAGCTACTCACCGCTTCTCTTAATTCCAAAACACCTTCTGCGGCAGGATAATTGGTTTGATTATCCTCATATGCTTTTACAATTTCATTTTTTAATTCCTGAGGAATTGGGAATAGCGAAGGATTAAAATCGCCTATGGTAAAATTATAAACAGAACTCCCCTGTTTAATCTTCTCATTAATCTCCCCAGCGAGTTTTATAATCTCCGAACCAATAAGGTTTTGAGCAAGCTCAGATACTTTTTTTGACATAGTATTTTTCTTGTCGCAAACATACCTTCATATGGGCAGAAATCCAAATTAGTATATTGTTAATATCCCATTAACCGGTTTAGATAAAATTGATACTCAACAGGCTGCTCCTGCCCGCAGTTGCAACCCTATTCCCCACGGCCGGGTGTTACGCTAAAGTACCCATTGGCAGCGGCAGTGCATTGGGTTAGGCTTGGTATTCCTTCGTTTACACAGCCCAACCTAAATGCACCAAAGCCGCTGCCAAAGGGTAGCTACCGCTTTACCCCCTAGCAGGCACCATAGAAAACTAAAATTTCCAATAAATCCTCAACCACTCTTAACCATCAAGATAACTCGTGAAAGCACTTCAACTGCCAATATTATTTACCTTTGCCATATGACAATCAAAGAACAGACCTATCAGGAAGCCCTAAAAGGTATTAAGGGGGTTATGGAAGGTGAAACGGACATAATCGCCAATCTTGCTAATTCGGTAGCTATTCTTAAGGAGGCATTTAATTTTTGGTGGATCGGCTATTACCTGGTTAAAAACTCTGAATTAGTATTAGGACCATTTCAAGGACCGGTGGCCTGCACCCGAATTGATCTGGGTAAAGGCGTCTGTGGCACCTCTTGGCAGCAAAAGCAAACCATTATAGTTCCAGATGTACACCAATTTCCGGGTCATATAGCCTGCAGTGCAGCCAGTAATTCCGAAATAGTTGTACCAGTTATACAAAATGGGGAAGTAATCATGGTTTTGGATGTGGACAGTATTCATTATAACGAATTTGATGAAATAGATAAAAAATACCTGGAAGAGATTACCGTTATGATAGCTAATAAATTTTAACGCTAAGTGCAAAAGCTAAAACATAAAACCGAAACTTTGAAAAGCAAACATTTCATTATAATCAATTTCTGCTTGTTTCTATTTCTGGTATCATGTGCACATGAGCTACCGTTAACTGGAGGCGACAAAGATGCCACAGCACCCGTTGCCGAAAAATTTTCACCACCTAATCAATCAACCAATTTTAATTCCAAAAAAATTAATATTGAATTTGATGAATATGTAAAGCTAAAAGATGCTACCAAACAAATTTTAATCAGTCCACCAGGTACCGAATTTGAGGTAATTGAAAAAGGCAAATCCATCGAATTAACCATTACCAGTCAGTTGCAAGCAAACACCACATATGTAATCAATTTTGGCGGGTCCGTTATTGACCAAAATGAAGGAAATATTTTAAATGAATTGGTTTATACCTTTTCAACTGGAAATATATTAGACTCCTTATCCACCCAGTTTAAAGTGTTAGATGCCTTTAGCCTAAAACCAGCAGCCAATGTAAAAGTAATGTTGTATAGGGGAGACAATGATTCATTGCCACTAACCATCGTGCCATCCTATGCCGGAAGAACAGATATAAATGGAAAAACAACCATTAGTTATATGCAGGTTGGGCAATATAAAGCCTTCGTTTTACAAGAAGAAAATAAAAACTATTTGTACGACAAACCCAACGAAGGAATTGGCTTTATTGAACAACCAGTAATTGCAGGAGATAGTTTACCTTATAAGATCCTCTATTTTAAAGAAGAAGTAATCAACCCTAAAATCCAATCAGCCAAAATGAGTATAGCGGGTATGGTTAATTTTAAGTTTACAGGGAGTATTGAAAAAAGTCAAATTAAACTTATTACCAAAAATATTGATTTTGATAGCAGTCGTTTCGAATTTATAGGGCCAAACAAAGATTCCGCTGTATATTGGTTTAAGCCTTTGGTAGGCAATGATACGTTGCGATTCCAGTTCACGAGGAAGCAGGGAGAAAAAGATAGTATCAGGCTTTATCCCAAAATAATTAATACCAATAAAAACAATGTGGTTATCGGTGCTCCAGCGATGAAAATTATAAATACTATTCCAGCCGATTTTGATTTTTACAAAAAACTTGAAATGGAATTTGCAATGCCTATTGATACCATTAGTTTCAATCAAATTATATTTAAGGAAGAAGGGGTTGTTATGCCCTTAACGCTAAAGGCTAAAAATGGAACCAATAGAATATTCGTATTAGATTATAATTTTAAACAAGCAAAAAATTATAGTCTTTACTTTCCTAAAAAATCGATTCGTGGAATATTAGGTGTGTTCATTGATTCAACCATTATAAGTTTTAAAACTTCTAATGAAAAAGCCTATAAAACCTTAACCTTGAATATCAAAAATCCGGAAATTGCAGGGGCAGCTATTTTACAAATTATCAATGATAAAGATTTAGTGCTGGAGGAAAAAAAAATTTCCACATTAGATTCAAATGCAGTTGAATTTAAGAATTTAAGACAAGGTTCTTATAGAATTAAATTGATTTATGATGCCAATAATAATGGCAAATGGGATACGGGGAATTACAAAGAAAAAAAACAACCCGAAAAAGTTGTATTCTTCCCTCAGAATATTGATATTAAACCCAACTTCGATTATGTATTGGAATGGGACATTAAGCCAAGATAAAATCAAATAGCCATTATTCTTTGTCGAGGTTTTTTACCTCCTCTGCAGCCAATTCAACTAATTTGTAAAACTCCTCACCATATTTTCTAATCAAGGCTTCCTTAAGGAATTTATACACTGGCACCTGTAATTTTTCTCCACAAGCACAAGCCGGTTCACATAAATGCCAAACATCATAATTTAATGCTTCGAACCTAGCATACTTGCGAGTTCTTATAGGATATAAATGACATGAAATGGGTTTTCTAAAAGCAGTTGCACCAGCTTTATAAGCCTTTTCTATTCCGCATAATGCGATTCCATTTTCGAAAATAGTATAAGCACATTCTTTCTCTTCGGCAACTAATGGCGTGGTATAATCACCATCTGCATCAATCACCCATTGCCCTTGTCTTTCAATAGCTTTAATACCTTTCGGAAGAAGAAACGACTTGATGTCTTCATAAATATCTTCGAGGGTGTGAATTTCCTCTTCGGTTAAGGGAGCTCCGCTGCTGCCTTCCACACAACAAGCACCTTTGCATGCCGTTAAATCACAAATAAACTTTTTCTCAAAAATCTCAAGGGATAATACTTTGTCTTCAATTTCAATCACCCCTCAAAGATAAGCATAAATTTAATTTACTGAGATAACAACATCAAAAGCTAATTGATAGTACCACTGTGTTATGAAGCGAGAAGATTATTTTTTTCTAAAATATCCTTTGCCAAGGGGAGTTGGAAATTCAATTTCAATCATCGCTCCATTGGAGTATTTATATTTAAAATATTCCTTACCAACGGTTTCCATTTTATAAACATGATCCCCGTCTTTAGCTATACTAAAGAACTTGCCCCAACGTTCGCTAAATACTTGAGAAATACTGGTTGGTTCCTTATAAAACATTGAATAGGTCGTATTCTTAATTTCACCTGCAATGGTTGATAATCCATTTTTTTCATTCTCCACTTTATAACCTTCGGGATATTTAGAGGTATAACACCAAAGGTTTTTCTTCCCATTTTTTGACCCCTCCACTTCAATTTTTTGCACAATACCATTTTCAATCTCCAATTTCCCGATATAGGTATCTTTACGTTTAGTTACAACCATATTAACCTCTGTATAGGTTTCTAGCAAATAGGTCTCTTTATTCCCATTGATGGTTCTTTTCATGGATGCATCACCCGCATCTCCTCCAAATAAAATAACGTCATAGTGCAAGGTTTGGGCCTTCAGCGGTGATGAGAACAGCAAAAAAATTACAGCTAGTAAATTGAAAATTCGATCATTCATTCTAAATATTTTCATGGAAACAATTAATCATTTATAATGTTTAAAAAAGGCAATATAAAAAGAGCATTCCTATTTTTACGAGCCACCAGCATTATTGATAAAATTACCTCTTGATCATTTTTACTTTTCCTAGGAAAGAAGGAGTTTCCATTTTTACCAAAGAGCCAGATTCATAATAATAGGAATAAGTATCCCCACCCTTAATTTCTATCTCATAAAAATTATCTTCTTTATTTAATACATTCCCAAACTTACCATATCGCTCAACAAAAATTGTTTCACCCTCCTTGGGTTGTTTGTAAAAAATATCATATACCGAATAGGTAATATTTCCGGGAATCGTGGATAATCCTTTTTCTGTTTGAACCTTGTAGCCGGCTTCATTATAACGATTTACATAGGTGTAATAAATCATTTTACCATTCTTCTTATGTTCAGCACTCGAGGAGATGAGAATGTTGTTATTAAACTCAATATTACAAAGATACTTATCTTTCCTTGTTCCAAACATAACAGATGTATTGCTTTCAACCGAATAATATTTTTTTGTCCCGTTTAATTTTCTGGTAACAACAAGATCTCCAACATCGGCCCCTACCAAAAAAATATCAAAAGTTTGAGTTTGTGCAAACGATTGGGAAAACAATAAGAAGAAGAAACCAAATAACAATCTTTTCATAGGTGATATAAATTAAAACTGATTTCCGCTGGATTTTTATTATTCATCAGTTTTTTCGGGTCGCATCTGTGGAAAGAAAAGTACATCCTGGATGCTGGGTTGATTGGTCATTAGCATACATAACCGATCTATTCCAATTCCTATGCCAGAAGTAGGTGGCATGCCATACTCAAGTGCTCGTAAAAAATCATAATCAATAAACATGGCCTCATGGTCTCCACGTTCCATTAATTTAACTTGTTCCTCAAATCTTTCTCGCTGATCAATAGGATCATTTAATTCGCTATAAGCATTAGCGACTTCTTTGCCATTAATCATGAGCTCAAAACGCTCTACTAATCCTGGTTCACTTCTGTGTTTTTTTGTAAGCGGACTCATTTCTACAGGATAATCAATAATGAAAGTTGGCTGTATATAATTCCCTTCACATTTTTCACCAAAAATCTCGTCAATGAGTTTGGCTTTACCCATAGAAGAATCTGTTTCAATATGCAATTTTTTACAAGCCTCTCTCAATTCATCCTCCTGCATATTAGCTACTTCTAGCCCTGTAAATTCTTTAATAGCATCAAAGATGGTGATTCGTTTAAATGGGGCTTTAAAATTAATAGTTCTATCCCCCACAACAACTTCAGTTGTACCGTGCAATGCTATTGCAATTTTTTCGAGTAATTGCTCCGTTATTTCCATCATCCAGAAATAATCCTTGTAGGCCGTATACCATTCGAGAATCGTAAATTCAGGATTATGAGTTCGGTCCATCCCTTCGTTACGAAAATCACGACTAAATTCATAAACCCAATCAAACCCCCCTACAATAAGTCGCTTTAAATACAATTCATTGGCGACTCTTAAATAGAGTGGCATATCCAATGCATTGTGGTGAGTAATAAATGGACGAGCTGCGGCTCCCCCTGGGATACTTTGTAATACCGGAGTATCAACTTCCAAAGCTCCTAAATCATTTAAAAACGTTCGGATGGTATTAATCATTAAGGTTCTTTTTAAAAAAACCTCTTTCACATGCGAATTAATAATAAGATCAGCGTAACGTTGGCGATATCTAAACTCCGGGTCAACTACCGCATCAAAAACTTGGCCTTCAGCTTCTTTAACTACTGGTAATGGTTTTAATGATTTGGTTAACAGGGTAAGCTCCTTTACATGTATAGAGGTTTCACCCACTTTGGTAGTAAAAACAAATCCTTTAATCCCAATGATATCTCCAAGATCCAACAATTTTTTCCAGACCTGATCGTACATAGTGGCATCCTCCCCTTTCAGTAAATCGTCTCGTTTGATATATAATTGAATTTTTCCAACGCCATCTTGGATAACGGCAAATGCCGCTTTGCCCATATCACGGACACTCATGAGTCGACCAGCAATACAAATATCCGAAAACTCAGAGGCATTTTCTTCTCCTTTGTAATTTTCCTTGATAAAAGTTGATGTAGTATTAACGGGATATAATGGAGCGGGATAAGGATCTATTCCTAGCTTTTTTAATTCTTCCAGCTTTTCTCTCCGGATAATTTCTTGTTCACTTAAATGCTGACTCATATATTTTGCTTGTAATAGTTGCAAAAATAGAAAAATATTGCCCCCTTTATGTTATATTGGGCTTGATTTCAAAATCTCATTATCATGCAAAAACACAGCTTAACTCTATTGCTGAGTGTACTCTTGGTAACCTTCAATTACGGTCAATTTACTAATAAAACCATGGATGTAAATGGGGAAATAAGGAGCTATAGACAATATCTTCCAACGGGGTTTAACGCATCCACTGAGCCCAACTTACCACTTATTATAGCCATGCATGGTATCGGTGATAATATGACCAACTTCTCGAATGTTGGATTTGATAATATTGCAGATACTGCCCGATTTATTGTTGTTTACCCTCAGGGGATGCCCAATATTTTAAGTCAGAATAGTTGGAACAACGGAACCTTATTAGCTTCAGGAGCCAATGATATCGGGTTTTTATCCATGCTTTTAGACACCATGAAAGTTAAATATGATATTGACTTTTCCAGGGTTTATTTTACGGGGTTTTCGATGGGTGGTATTATGACCCATCATATGATTTGTGCATTGCCGGGTCGTATTGCAGCGATTGCATCAGTTGCTGGCCCAATGGCTGATTCAGATGTATCAAGCTGTAATCCAGGAAGGGCCGTGCCAGTAATGCATATGCATGGAACTGCTGATGGAACGGTTCCATACAACGCCGGAGCATTGCCATCTTTATCATTGGTTCCAACAACCATGGCATTTTGGCAAAATAATAATGGTTGTGGTGATTCTTCTGTTTATAATTTACCAAATACCGTTCCTGGTGATAATATAACCGTTGACACTATTCCTTACAACAGCTGCAATGCTCCAACCATCCTATGGAGAGAAAATGGAGCCGATCACCAATGGCTATATAAACCCGTAAATGATATTGATGCTACCACAGAAATCTGGTTATTTTTTAGAGATAAAATTCATCCCACACCATCACAATTAAATATTGATGGTCCAGAAATTTATTCCGGAATTAAAATTCAATATATTTCTTCACATCTGGAGATTAGCAGCATGGAACCCATACAAGAAATAGTTCTATATGATATGATGGGGAAAGTTTTAGTTGAAACCAATGCCAACAATATGACCACATTTTCTTGTGACCTAAATAATCTTTCAAATCAAATAATTATTGTTCAGGTAAGAAGCAACGGAAAGATAATTAATAAAAAAGTTTTACAGCATCCATAGGGAAGGTTTTTTACCAACCGCCTTCCAACTGTTCCTCTTTCCACTCATTGTATCTATCAATGATGTGATTCATTTCTTCCATTGGATATCGACCCTTTTTAATATCTATGGATAATTCCTTATAATCTGCAAACAATGCGGAT
This sequence comes from Flavobacteriales bacterium, assembly GCA_040376605.1. Lineage (GTDB taxonomy): Bacteria > Bacteroidota > Bacteroidia > CAIKAF01 > CAIKAF01 > JANWKQ01. Next base: position 8,805 of record JBEIQI010000018.1, read on the forward strand.
AATTGTTTTTTCCAATATTTATTGTCTAATTTAATGAATTCTGCATCTCCCTTTTTTCTTAGTAAAGGTCGGTATTCAATAAGAACCGACTTGCTAATTGTAGATGGAACCTCCCATTCAAATAATTCATAATATCCAATAGCCCAAACCCTCATGAAAAACGACTCTTTTTGACCTTCTGGAACGAATGAATAATATTCGTTCAGACCTTCCTCAAAATACAAAAGTTCTTTTGCTTGAAAAGTAAGTTTAAGTGTGTCACTCACCTTTACAACTATCTTATTATGCAATTCCCCATCGCTTGTTTGGTATTTTAAATGGCCATAAATGGTATCTCCTTTGGCTGTAACCACGAAATGATCGCTGCGACGCTGTGCATAAGCACTGGTAACAGCAACAAACATTAATAACACCAGAAAATTCTTCATACGAATGATTTGATTTGGACAAATTGGTTATAAAAAACAGAGGTCGACCTTAAGCCGACCTACTGCATTTTGCTCCCCGGGTAGGGCTTGAACCTACGACCCCATGATTAACAGTCATGTGCTCTAACCAACTGAGCTACCGAGGAATGTTCCCATAATTTGGGGATGCAAATTTAACTGAAATAGATTAAAATGCAAATTTAATGGACGTAAATATGAGAAAGAGGCATTTGATAGCAGCAGCAAGGCCCCCAGCTATTAAAAGAAAACAGGGCAAAAGGTCTTAGAATAAGAGAATTAACAGAATTGGTTTGCCAAAGTAGATTTGAAGGGTTCAAGCCACTACCCATCTAATCCTCTAAAGGAATCAAGATATCCACCCTGGTTCCAATAGCCTTGTTTTCTTCGTCGTATAAATCAGTGATTTTAATTTCTGCAGGCTTATTCCTAAGCTGATTTACCAGTTCCAGACGATTCCTAGTAATTTTAATCCCCTTAGAGATATGGCCTGAAACGGAACTCTCTTTGAGTTTCTCCCGCTGAACTCGACCAATTCCATTGTCTTGAATGATGCAATGCAAGGTATTGTCCGATGTAGTTTCGAACTGAAGCAATAAAACCGCTTCTGCTTTTTTCGGCAATAAACCATGTTTAATGGCATTTTCACAAAATGGTTGAAGAATCATGGTTGGAATTTTCACCTCATAAATATCCACCGACTCATCCATTTCAATTTTGTACTCGAACTGATTATTAAACCTTAATGCTTCTAGTCCTAAATACAATTCGAGCATATTGATTTCGTCCGCTAATGGGATTTCTTTCTTGTCAGAATTATCTAGCGTTAAGCGAAGGAGTTTAGCAAATTTAGATAGATAAATATTCGCTTCTGTTTTCTTATCCCGGTTAATGAGATTTTGTATAGACCCGAGTGAATTGAAAATAAAATGAGGATTCATTTGAGCTTTCAAAGCTGTTAATTCTAACTCCCCTAACATTTTATTCAACCTTGTTTTTTCTTCTTCCTTCTTCTTAATTAATCGTATTCGGACTAAGATGCCACATAAGAAAATGATAAATAGAACCACCCCAAGAAATAGCTGAAACCATATCGTCTGCCAATAAGCAGGATAAATCATAAATTTAATTTCAACAGTTTGATCACTTTCCTTATTTTGATGATTTACTGCTTTTGCAATAAATTTATAATCCCCCGGAGCCAATGCATTGTAATCGATAATTCCAGTAGAACTATATGAATAATTAGTATCAAGCCCCTCTAACTTATACTTGTATTTCATAGAACTACCGCTTTGAAAAGCAATACCCACCAAATCAAATTCGATGTTATTTTCATTGTGATCCAACATTAAATTTTTGGTTTCAGTGCGGTAATGATTATTTACATAAAATCCATTTAATAAGATTTTGGGGGCAACAAGATTTCTTGCTTGTTCATTTTCACCGATGGCACAAATCCCATCAATGGTAGATGCCCATAATTCCCCTTTATAATGTAATACATCATTTACCTCATCCGCTATTAACCCATTCTGATGATCGATCAACCAAATATCCAATGATCCATTTGGAGCAGCCCTCACTCTATTAATCCCTTTATTAAGGCCGAGGTATAGACTTCCATCAGCAATACATTCAATCGCAAAAATATGGTTGCTAGAAAGACCCTTCGACTTATCTAGATGAAACTCAATATTGTTGTTTTTTATACCAAAAACACCTCGTCCAAAAGTACCTACCCAAATAATTTGCTGACGTTCATCCATATCCATATCAGAGATCCTGGCATTTCCGAATTGAGCAATGGTAAAGGCCGTTTTAACTTCACCATTTTTTAAGGTATTTAATCCCTTCTCATTAGAAAAATATAAATTACCATTGCCACCATAAACCATTGCACTAACCCTACCCGACGCAAATTTTTCTTCCACCTGATACGTCTTGGCATTTACTTTAAATATATTCATACTGGTACCTACCCAAACGATACCATCATCTCCAACCACGATCTTTTTTACTGGGCTAACAGGAATTTCCTTGATAATTTGAGTTCCTTTTACTACCGTAATTCCATTGTCTTTACCAAACCAAACAGAACCATCTGGCAAGGTGGCACTTGCCATAACCCTTGAAATTTCAAAGGCATTTTTCGGCGAGTAAATATTTTGTAATAAATCATCCTTAATCGTATATATTTTGCCATCATCCGTACCTGCATAAATATACTCTCCACTTGAACAGAGGTTTAAAGTATTCCCCTGTTGGTTATCCGAAAACTTGAAATATTTTACCGGGTACCCATGAATATAAATCAACCCTTTGTTAATAGTACTTACCCAATAATGTCCTTCAAAATCTTGGGTAATGGAAGTGATTTTTTCTCCTCTTAAATTTTCTTGTTCTATAATCTCATAACCATTATTTAAAATAGGCTGATACGCATTAATTCCATCTGTGGTACCAACCCATAAACGCATATCGCTTCCTTCATAAATCCCAATTATTTTCCCTGTATTTTCATCCTGAAAGTCCTTTTTAAATAATACTTTCTTACTTGCTGGATTTACTATTGTAAAATGGTTATAACCATATATTGCTAAATTGCCATTGCGCAATAAAATAGATCGATGAGAAGTATAAAACAAACGGTCGTCTGGATAAATTCTTAGGTTCTTTATTTGTTCTCCTTCAAAATAAAACAACAAGCTTGTATTATTGGTTGTAAACCACATTTTTCCGGATTGATCCTCAATAAAAGCATCAATTCTTGAATTATCATCCAAATGATATTTTCGGATTAAGCTATCACCGGTAAACACGTAGATATTATTTTGTTTATCGCCTACCCATAGTCTATTTTGACTATCATGCTTAAAACAATTCACAAATACGGTATCACCAAAAACTTTTGGGGTGAATGAATGTATAAATCCTTCGGTAGTTATATAACCTAAAATTCCCCTAAGTGTTGTTACCCAAATATTTCCCTTCTTATCCTCCGCTATATCAAATACTTCATTATCTGCCAATCCTTCGGCTACACCATAGGTGATAAAATGCCTACCATCGAACTTTGTAATTCCGGTATTACCAGAAATCCATAGAAATCCACGAGAATCACTAAAAACTCTGTATAACACTGAAGATGGAAGGTCGTCGGCAGTTGTAAATCTTTTGAAGTAAATATTTTGCGCAGAAATACTACCAACAAATAGTATACCTACCCAAATTAATAACCAATACCTTAAATTACTTGACATTTAGGTTGCAAATTAATATGCTCTTTAACAGTGTACTAAATTAAAGAAATATTAATAGAAACCATTTTTAGGGTCAAAGGCTTTATTATGAAGAATTTATCTTGTACTTTTACAATTACTTAACAATTGGTATAATAATTGTTGATTAAAGCCTTTTTTAGGTGTTATGGCAGAGGAATTAATTGAAGTTACAGAATCAAGAAAGAAGGATCATATTGACCTGGCATTTAAATCGCAGGTTGATATGACGGATCATCGGTTTTATTATGAGCCACTTTTATCAGGACATCCAGAAAAGAACCTAAAGGAAATCTCACTTATAGGTAAAAACCTGAAAGCGCCCATCTGGATTTCCAGCATGACAGGCGGAACCGGAAAAGCAAAAATCATCAACGAAAACCTTGGAAGGGCTTGCAATGAATTTGGCTTAGGCATGGGTTTAGGGTCGTGCCGAATTATTCTGGAGGATAATACATATTTGCAAGATTTTAATTTAAGGCCGGTTATAGGAAATGATTTTCCATTTTTCGCCAATTTAGGTGTAGCCCAGCTCGAATCATTGATACTTAATAAAAGACTATCCCAGATAAATGCGTTGGTAGATAAATTGAAGGCGGATGGAATTATCATTCATGTAAATCCACTTCAAGAATGGCTTCAACCAGAAGGAGATCATTTTAAATTGAGCTCATTACAAGTAGTGGAAGAAGTATTAAACGCGGTTGATTTCCCTGTTATTGTAAAAGAAGTAGGCCAGGGTATGGGCTATCATAGTTTAAAAGCCTTATTTCAATTACCGCTGGCGGCTATCGATTTTGCTGCACATGGAGGAACCAACTTTGCTATGCTTGAATTGTTGCGTGCTGATGAAAGTAGCAGAGAACTATATACTCCTTTGGCCCATGTTGGCCATACGGCTGAAGAAATGGTGGAATTCACTAATAAGATAGTAGATGAATTAGGGGATAACCGTAAATGTAACTTTGTAATTATATCAGGAGGCATTAAAACTTTTCTTGACGGGTATTACCTCATCAATAAAATAAAAATACCTGCCATTTATGGCATGGCATCCCCATTTTTAAAACATGCTATGGGAGAATACCAGCCGCTTAAATCTTTTGTTGAGCTCCAGCTAGAAGGTTTAAAAATTGCCAATGCCATGTTGAGGATTAGATAAATAGAATGATTGATAAACAAATTATGTTTTCTGGATTTTCGAAATTAAGTAAAGAGGAAAAGCTTAAAATTATCAGCAAGCTCACCCAAAACCCTGATGAATTTTATGCCGAGCTTAAGAGTTTTTGGTACCCAAATGAGAATCTACAGAAAAAATTTGATGAGTTTAGTGAGAATACACTTACTAATTTCTATATGCCATTTGGAGTTGTTCCCAATGTAAAAATCAACGATAAATTTTACGCCGTTCCCATGGTAATCGAGGAAAGTTCGGTGGTTGCGGCGGCGGCTAAAAGTGCTAAGTTTTGGTTGGGAAGAGGAGGTTTTAAGGCAGAAGTGATTGACACCGTAAAGTTGGGTCAAGTTCATTTTATTTGGCATGGAGATTACTCAACACTTAAAAATAATTTCAGCTCGTTAAAAAAATTATTATTCGAAAACTCCACCCACATAACTGCAAATATGCAGAAAAGAGGAGGAGGCATTATAGATATTGAATTAGTTAATCATACAGAAAAAGAACCGGGGTATTATCAACTCATGTGTAGTTTTAATACATGCGATTCAATGGGAGCCAACTTCATCAATTCATGCTTAGAAGAATTTGCTTCCATTTTAAAAGATTGGTTTATTGAACATCCCATTTTTTCGGAAAGGAAAAAGAGGTTGAAGTTATTATGAGTATCCTTTCGAACTATACCCCGGATTGTTTAGTAAAATGTTGGGTAGAGTGTCCAATAGATGATTTAGGAAGTTTTGAAAATGGGGTATCCGCCCAAGAGTTTGCTCAAAAATTTGCCAAAGCTATTCGAATTGCAGAAATAGATCCATACCGAGCCACCACCCACAATAAAGGAATTTATAATGGTATCGATTCGGTAGTATTAGCTACCGGAAACGACTTTAGGGCAGTTGAAGCATGCGGACATGCCTATGCCGGACATACCGGTACGTATAAAAGTTTAAGTGAGCTTTCTTTAGATAATGGAATATTTAAATTTACCCTTACAGTACCAATGGCTTTGGGTGTAGTTGGTGGATTAACCGGTTTGCATCCGGTAGTTAAAAGAGGATTGGAAATGTTGGGACACCCATCAGCTAAAGAGCTCATGATGATTGCAGCTACCATCGGACTGGCAAATAATTTCTCAGCAGTAAAATCATTAACCACCGTTGGGATTCAGCAAGGTCATATGAAAATGCACTTGTTTAATATTATGAATCATTTTGAAGCCACGGAAGTTGAAAAAGAAAAAGCGCTTGACCATTTTATAACCGAAAAAGTAAGTTTCTCAACGGTTCGGGAGTTTATCGAAAAGACCAGATCCAAACAACCGACATCCTAATGAATGGTGAAGTGCTTACATTCAAATCATCTGGAAAATTTTTAATCACAGCCGAATACTTAATACTTAATGGCGCAAAAGGATTAGCTATTCCCTTAAATAAGGGCCAGCAAATCATTGCCAAAAAAAATAATTCTCCATTGATCAATTGGACCAGCAGGGTTTTTGACAAAATTTGGTTTGAAGCAGCATTCAATGCCTCTGATTTAAGTATTTTGAAATCTTCCGACCCTGACGTTTCGGCCTCCCTCCAAAATATTTTTAAAGAAGTGAGAAAAATGAATCCAACCTTTTTAAGTGATGGGGTGGATGCAAGTATAGTAGCTGATTTTAATCTGGCTTGGGGGCTTGGCAGTAGTTCAACGCTAATTAATTGCATAGCCGATTGGGCAAATATTGATGCTTATCTATTATTGGAAAATACATTTGGTGGATCTGGTTATGATCTTGCCTGTGCTTCTGCCAATGGACCTATAACCTATCAATTATCAAAATCAGGTAGATTGGTTGAACCTGCTCATTTTAGTCCTTCTTTTCACGAAAATATATTCTTCGTTTATCTTGGTAAAAAAATGAATTCTAGAACCGGAATGAGTTATTTTAAATCAAAGGCTGTATATGGTAATCATGAAATAGAAGAAATTACAGAAATTACGAACCAACTCATTACCTGCAACACCAGAATTGATTTTGAAAAACTATTAAACCGTCATGAGAATATCATGTCGGGCATTTTACAAATGCCCACAGTTAAGGATTCGCAATTTATCGATTATCCCTATACCATAAAATCTATGGGCGCTTGGGGTGGTGATTTTATGCTGGTTACAGGTGATCATTTGGAACAAGTAAAAGCATATTTCCAACAAAAAGGATTAGATACGGTTATTCCTTATCGTGAAATTGTTCTTAGTTAATGGTTAATCTTTTAGAAACTGAGATTGCCATAGTAGGTGCTGGTCCTGCCGGAACTACCTGCGCCTTGCATCTTGCATCAAAAGGGATCCCTTCCTTATTAATCGACAAAGCAACGTTTCCTCGTGATAAAATTTGCGGGGATGCCTTAAGTGGCAATACTATTTATGAATTAGAAAAATTAGGGATAGAATTCCCTGCATTATTTGATCAATTTTATCAGAAAATCCCGACCGCAGGAATTAAGTTTATTGCCCCAGGAGGCCAATCTCTTTTTTTAAAAACAAATAAGGTAAGACCGGGTTTTACGCATGCAGGTTATGTTTCAGAAAGAATATATTTTGATGAGTTTTTGTTTGAACAGGCAAAAATAAATCCTCTTATTAAGATTCTAGAAAAATGTTCTATTCAAGAAGTAGTTCAAAAACCAGATCATGTTTTTTTACATACCAAAAACAAGGATGTAAGCATTAAAGCTAAAATGGTTATTGGTGCTGACGGGGCACAATCTGCGGTTGCCAAACTTGCCCGACATGAAATAGACAAATCTCATTATAGCGGTGGACTTAGACAATATTGGGAAAACGTTTCAGGATTTGATGAAGGGAACCCTATTGAACTTCATTTTTATAAAAAAACCTTGCCTGGATATTTCTGGATGTTTAAGGTAAATGGCAATAAAGCCAATATTGGCATCGGTATTAAATCGGATGTAATAAGCAGAAAAAAAATAAACCTGAAAGAATTGATGGAGGATATGATTAAAAATCATCCGTCCATAGCGCCTCGATTTAAAGAGGCTAGACCATTAGAAAATCCTAAAGGCTTTGGATTGCCCTTAGGGTCAAAAAAAAATCCATTATCCGGAAATCGATTTGTTCTATTAGGCGATGCTGCTTCTTTAATTGATCCGTTTACCGGTGAAGGAATTGGCAATGCCATGTTAAGTGGACGATTAGCAGCTGAACATATAAAAAATTGCATGCAACAAAACAGATTTGATGCATCATTTAATTGCGATTATGATCAATCCGTTTATAAAAAACTAGGCAACGATTTATCCATTAGTTATCGTTTACAAAAAATGTTGAATATGCCCTGGCTGTTTAACTGGATTGTTAAGAAAGCCAATAAAAACAAACATTTACACGCTTTTATGGAAGATATGTTAGATGATCCCAATCAAAGGAATCAGATTACCAAGTTGTCCTTTTATTATAAACTCATTTTTAATCCTAAAGGTCGCAGCTAACCATTGCAGCAGGGATGGAAAGGGCTTGGTCTCGGCTTTCGCAGAGCGAAGAAGAGACGGCACCCCTGAACAGCCCGCTCGGCTGCCCAAATAAATACTGAAATAAATTACCTAAAACTCACCATTTTTACGACCTTTGATGTATGATTACCCTGGAGAAACATATGAACTCTTTAGATAACGAACAACTTACCTTTACCTCTGATATCCCAACAGGATCCGTTGCCTGGCAAAGTCCTTCTAACATTGCATTGGTTAAATATTGGGGAAAAAAGGATATTCAAATACCTTGTAACCCTTCGGTTAGCTTTACTTTAAGTACTTCTAATACCGAAACTCGTTTAGAATTTGAACCCAACCAAAACGATCAAATTTCAATTGAATTTTACTTAGACAATCTGAGAAATGAAAAATTTGAAGTTAAGATCGTTAGTTTTTTAGAGTCGTTGATTCCCGTTTTTCCTTTTATTAAGCAACTTAAATTTAAGGCATATTCGAAAAACACCTTTCCCCATTCGGCTGGCATAGCCTCCTCGGCTTCTGGAATGAGTGCACTGGCCTTATGTTTATGTGAAATTGAAAGGAAGTACTTTAAAACGATAGATAATGAAACCTTTTACCAAAAGGCATCTCATATCGCCCGATTAGGATCAGGTTCGGCATGCAGATCGTTATATGGAGGAGTAGTAAGCTGGGGTATTGTACCCGGTTTCGAAAACACCGCCAACGAATTTGGAACCTGCTTAAATAATGAAGTTCATCCGGATTTTTTAACTTTTAAGGATAGCATTTTAATTGTTGATGCAGCCCAGAAAAAAGTCTCCAGTAGGGTAGGACATGGGTTAATGAATACTAATCCCTTTTCGGAAAGGCGCTTTGAGCAAGCCAATACCAATATTGTGAAGCTGATGGCCGCCATGAAGGAAAATGATGTGGAAACGTTTATTGCCATTACCGAATCGGAAGCACTTACCCTGCATGCCATGATGATGACCTCGATGCCCTATTTCTTGCTCATGAAACCCAATACCATTACTTTAATTGAAAAAATTTGGGATTATAGACAACAAACTGGGCATCCTATCTGTTTTACTTTAGATGCCGGACCTAATATACATTTATTATATCCGCAACGTATTGAAAATGAGGTTAATAAATTTATTCAAGACGAATTAACAAAAAATTTGCACGATTCTTGCTACCTACAGGACTGTGTTGGCAGCGGCCCTAAATTAGTTTGATTATGAAAAATATACCAGAATCTAAATTTAATTCTAAAATCCTTTTGTTTGGAGAGTATAGTCTTATCTATGATTCTATGGCTTTAAGCATTCCATTCGAATCTTTCGAAGGAACTTTAACCTTTTCCCCAGTAAAATTAAATAATGAGCAAGCCAAAGAAAGCACAGCTCATATGGCTCAGTATGCCGAATATTTAAAAAACCTGATACAAGCAGGGGAACTAAAATTTGTTTTAGATATTGATGCCTTTGAAGAGGATATTGCTCAAGGCATTGTTTTCGATAGTTCAATTCCACAAGGCTATGGTGTTGGAAGCTCGGGTGCTTTAGTAGCGGCCTTGTATGAAAAATATGCTATAGAAAAAATACCGAATACGGCAGAATTAGGCAACTCTCAACTCATTAAATTAAAAGAAGCCTTGGCCCAAATGGAATGTTATTTCCATGGAAAATCATCTGGCTTAGATCCATTGATTTGTTATATGAAGCGTCCGATGCTTATTAATAACAAACAAAGCATTGATGCCGTGGGCATGCCCGAAACCAATATTAATGGCAAAGGTGGCATTTTCCTTATTGATACCGGCATGACTGGAGAAACACAGCCATTGGTAAACCTATTTGTAGAAAAATGTAAGGAAGAAGGGTTTTTACACGTAATAAAAGACGAGTTAATTCCTTTCAACAATAATTGTATCAAATCATTCTTAAAGGGTGAGGTAAAAGACATGTTCAGCAACCTAAAGGAATTGAGCAAGTTTTTATTAGGACGCATGTCACCCATGATTCCCCGTAAGTTTAGGCAATTATGGAAGCAGGGGATTGAAACGGAATCTTATTATTTAAAACTTTGTGGATCAGGTGGTGGTGGTTTTATTTTGGGATTTACAGAGGATATAGAAAAAGCAAAAATTGAATTAAAGGATTATAATATCGATGTAATCCATCGATTTTAGTACATATTCCAAAAACAAATGAAGCCATCTGCCTGCCGCATGATGGCTTTTTTTATAATATGGGGGTCCCGTCGTTCATGCAGGCCATTGCTCTGGCCACTCCGGGCCGGGCTGTACGCTATTACTCCTCACCACCTCGGCAAAGCACGAGTTGGTTTCGGGGTAGCCGCTTCCATCCCTACCCCAATTAAATAGATGCTTCATTTTTAAACAAGGGTTTCGTGATAAAACCACTATCTTTGTTCACCTATTGAATGGCATGAAATCTCAAATACATCCCCTTTTTATTTTATTAGTAGCCATTAGCTTTATCATCGGCTGCGGAAAAACTAGTCATTCTAAAAAAAAATCATCGTCACAAAACGATTCTAATTCAGTTGAAAATCCAAATGTAGATACTCTTTCCAATAGACTATTGACAAATAATATTGATCCATCCGGGGAAGAAACCACCTTAAAAGTTTTGGACACGTCAAATTTATTTGTGGATACCATTATATCTTTGCAACAAAATGATATCGTTATAACCAAAGCGAAGTATGATGCAAATGACAAAAAATATTCAATAGACGATCAGGATTTTAATCCCATAACCATTTATATCATTAATCGAAGCAATGGTTCTATCATCTTTCATAAGGAGTTTGAAGAGAATCAATTTGTTTCGCATTTTAGTTTTCAAGATAAATCTATCAACTTTATTTCCCTATCCATCTTTAGCGGAGGTTCGGGATATGTATCCAACATTTATAAGGTAGAATTAAGTCAGCCTCCTTTTTTAGAAATAGCTGTTACTTATAGTGAACTTACTTCCTATTTATTTAATAAAGAAGGATCGCAAATACTAATCATGCAAGGCATTTGGGATATGAGTGATAATGGAGATGAGTCACATTTTTCGGATCACCGATATGAGGTGAGTGCAGTAGATCTTACCACCAGCAAATATCAGGTTAAAGCACTTGGAGTTACCCAAGCCAAATATCCATGTGCAGATATGGATTTTTCTGCGGAAAAACTTTTTAAACAATTGGTTCAAAAAGAACCACAAATTTTTAAAGGTTTCAATCTGGAAAAATATCCAGCACAATGAAAAAATTAAGAAAATACATCAAACAACTTTTTGCCGTATTTTCTACTAAATACAATGTTCAGGTACTCGATATAGATCATTTTGAAAACAAGGCGAATTTTAAATTATCTGCCTTACAAATTTTCGGTGCTTTTATAACCATCATGACCCTTTTAATATTTCTAACCATATATTTAGTTGCCTTCACCAATCTACGTGAATACATCCCGGGTTATGCCGACAATGCATCCAGGAAAAAAGTAAATGAATTGGTTATTCTAACAGATTCCTTGGAAAACAAAGTATTGGCCAACGAAAAATACATTGTTAACCTACAAAACATTTTTACCAATAAAATTGCAGAAGAGGTGCCTTATCAAAAAGATACTTCAAAAAACTATTCCAATATAAAAAATATTAAGAGCAAGGAAGACTCATTGCTCAGGCAAGAGGTTCAGGAGGCTGATCAATATAATATTGAAGCGAATAAAGCCTCTGCGGGTATCTCTAACATTCTATTTTTTACACCTATCCGCGGTAAGATTTTACAAAAATTTCAATCAGAAAAAAGACCATTTGGTTTAACTATAAGCACTAAAAAAGATGAAACCGTTAAGTCCATATTAGATGGAACTGTGCTTATTTCCATCTGGAGTCCGGAAAATTCTTATGTAATGGCCGTTCAGCATAACGATCAATTTATAAGCATATACAGGCATTGCAATACCGCATTAAAAAAAGAAGGTGATTTTGTAAAAGCCGGAGAACCTATCGCCTTCCCAGCTCAAACTTCAGGAATAATTAAAGAGCCCTATATTCTTTTTGAATTATGGTATAGAGGTTATCCAATTGATCCGGCTAAGTTTATAGTGTTTTAGTATAAAGATTCTTCTTGATAATAAATAAAAAAATAATTGGATTGTTTGTGGTCTTTTTTGCCTTGATAAATGTTCGGGCACAAACAAAGGTGTATGTCGTAATAGCCCCAGACTGCCCCATCTGTAGATATTATTTCCCCATTGTTCACAATATCGCTAAATCTATGGAAAAGGAAAATGTATTCTTTAATTATATCATCCCCAGCAAAGAACTATCATATGCTGATCAAAGAAAAAACAAGAAGATCCTTAAAAAAGAGTTCAACAGACCCAAGGATTAACTTACAATTCATCTTCAACAAATTTATGGTCTCAAATATAACTAGAAGCCTTTTAAGAAAATATTTAAAAGCAGGTAAGTGTCTCATAATTTAAGAAACTTAACCTACCAGTAATATATAGAGATACTTATGTTGGTTAATCGTGTTAATTGTTTTCTTGGATTCCAAAAATAACAAACGATTCTATTTGTTGCCGGGGAAATATTCTGCATATAAATGCTGTGATGAAATGGATAACCCTTCTTCCATTGTGTCC
>JBEIQI010000317.1:0-2964 GCA_040376605.1 Flavobacteriales bacterium
ACCATAATTATTGGTTTGGGTTGTGGAAATAGATCAGATAAACCAGCATCTAAAAATGCGGATTCTAATGTTGTAAAGGAAAATTCAACTGCGGATAAGCAAGAAATCAGTGACCCGAATAAAACAAATCAATCAACTTCTGATGAGCACATTAGTAATGAGGAAGATTTAGCCATTGATCCGAATGCCTCCCCGGAAAATGTAGTTAAAACGCTTATTAAGGCTGGTAAAACAGGCAAGTATAAATCCATACCACGTTTGTGTAATGATGCCGTAAAACGAGATGGCGATGCTGAGGATATTTGTAATATAGCCAATGCAAAAGAAGAGGATCAGAAAGGTTTTAATGATTTTTTTGGGAATGCAAAGATTGTGGGAACGCCTCGAATAAAAAATGGTATAGCTGAGGTGGATATTGAAACAACTGCTGAAGGTGGCGATAAGGAAACCATCATTATTCAGCAGAAATATGATAAATGGTATCTTAAAGGGCTTTAGCAAAAATAAAACAAGATTGATCAAAATCTTGATATGAATAGACAAAACTGTTAACCTAATTTGCCAATATTATTTTAATGGTCGTTTTATGGTTATTGGCAGTTAATGTAAGCAGGTAAACACCTGGTTGAAGATTCGCGTTACTTGCGTTAAACTCATAGTTATATTCTCCGGCATCCTGAACTTCATTGAATAATGTTAGCACCTTGTCCCCAAGGATATTGTACATATCCAAAGTTATTTGGGCCTTGTCCAAAGAAGCATAATGAATGGTAGCATTATTGATAACTGGGTTTGGGAATATATCTAAAGTTGAAATTGGATCATTTTCAACCTCATCTATACCAATGTATGGAGATATAAAAATTGACATTGAGTCAACCATATAACTTAAATCTAAAAATTGATTATTAGTTCCATCTACCGTAACCGTATGTGTTGAATCTCTTAATAATCCTGGTATATCTACAAATATGGTATAGGTGCCAAAATCAACATTTTCGAAAGAATAAAACCCACCTAGATCTGTAACAGTCGTTTCAACTATTTGTGAAGTGGAGGTAATTCCTCTTTTAACCACAACCCCATGTACGGGATCACCTTGAGCTCTGCCGAATCCAGGTCCTTCCACGACATATCCTTGCAATAAACCGGAACCTGGAGATGATGGGGTAATTTCAGCCATGGTCACATCAGCTATTGCATCTACTGTGCAAGCTTGATTAACGACCGTAGCCGAATCCCAGAACCATTGATTCGTATGATAGGTAGGCATAAGTGTTGGATAGGTGGTAGTATCCGGAAAAATTTGAATGAGATAATCACCTTCTTCTACATTGTTAAATTGGTAGAAACCAGCGGCATCTAGCGGACGAATCTGCAGGGTGTCAAAGGCAATATAAAATGGTTGATAAGCATATAATAAAGCCCAACCATTTGTAACGGGACCACCAGTATAAGTGGCATTTCCCGAAATTGATTTTCCCTGAACAACGATGGCGCTTGCCGTATCCGTTCCGAAGCAGTTTTGAGCAGATAAAATCGTTGGGTAATTGCCAACAGCCGGAAATATATGTGATGGATTAGGTGCTGTAGAATTACTTCCATCACCAAAATCCCATGTATAACTGGTGCTAGATAAGGAAGTATTCGTAAAATCCACCGCAGTGCCCAAACATACGGGAGCATTGGTAGTAAAGGATGCTACTGGTTGACCACAATCGGTACTAAAAAAGGAGCTTCCATCAATGTTAACCCACACCGTATTTGAATAGGCAACATTATCTACTTGAATACAAGTTAATGTACCACTTCCAGAAGTTACAAAATAGGTAACATTGTTATTGTTTCCATTTTTTACATTCAATTTCTCCAAGCTACTGGAGGAACCTTCTATATAGGTCATGGCCGTATTGTAGGATAAATCCAAGCAGGTCATCGGAGTAAATGCAAAACTGATGCTGGTAAGGGCTATATTCGAGGATAAGTCAACACTTGTAATGGGGTTTTGAGAAATATTTAAGGCGGTTAAAGCTGTAAATGTTTCAATACCGGTAAGATTTGCAATACTTAATGACGCCACATTTATTGTTCCACTAAATGCCGTTGCCTCCGAGACCTGTATTTCAGTATCTAAATTGGTATTAATGGATGCATTACCCACTAAATAGGCCTTAAAATTACCGTCTGGGATATTTACAATTTGGGCACTTATTAGTTGAACTGAAGTAATTAACGACAGAACTAGAATTATGGATTTGAAGTATTTTATCATAAGATGACCATTTATCTGGGTCTTGCAATTTTACAACATTCCAATGAATGTGGCAATATTTTACAACAAATCTAACAAAACGGCCATTTTTACTGGATTTCAATCATAATATGCTATATTATTCCAGAGTAAAACCATTATTTCCATATAAACGCCAAATTGCATTCTCAGTAATCAAACCATTGTTGTTAATATTTAAACAATCATTAGCTATTCTTATCAATTTGGGTTAAGTATTTTTACTTTCGAATAGATTTGAGATCTTGATATGGCAACGAAAAAAGTAATATATAACGAAGACAATATTAGATCCCTCGACTGGAAGCAACATATTCGCCTCCGTCCGGGAATGTATATAGGTAAAACCGGCGATGGTGCTGCCCATGACGATGGTATTTACATTCTTATCAAAGAGATCATCGATAACTCTATCGATGAATTTGTAATGGGAAATGGGAACGAGATCCATATTAATATTACTGAAAAAGAAATAACAGTAAGGGATTTTGGACGCGGAATTCCGTTAGGAAAGGTGTTTGATTGCGTTGCTAAACCTAATACTGGAGCGAAGTACGACAGTGAAGCATTTAAAAAATCAGTAGGATTAAATGGTATTGGTACTAAAGCCGTAAATGCTTTATCTGTAGCATTTAAAGTTCAATCAATACGAGAAAAGAAAACCAAGATCATTG
>JBEIQI010000019.1:0-21843 GCA_040376605.1 Flavobacteriales bacterium
TTAAAATATTATAGAAATGTTAATAATTCAGATGGATTCTCAAAATGACCCTTTCCTCTAAAAATACCTAAGTAATTGAATATTTGAAGGTTAAAATCGAAGCATGGATAACTCATAAATGCGAAGGCAAGTAGCTAGATTAAAAATTCTGAACCATTTGATCTGTAGAAACTTCTCAAATTTTGATCAGGCTTTTCATTTATTTCAAAACTTAACCTAAACCATGAAAAAACATCCTAATTAAAATTACGTAGGTATCTTTTGGGTGATTCCCATTTCACCCTAATCCCAAAAAATCAGTCTTAATTTATTTAAATAACCCATTTTCTTCACCTAATCATCCCATTCAAACACTCAAATTGAATTATTTCCTTGTTGCCCCAGTAAATTAAATTTAAAAAAATGAACCTTTGTAAAAAAACCATGGAGTATACCATCAATCGAAGTGTAAAAAGGCCTGGTCTAATCGTTGGTGCCAGAACCATGTTCATTCAATTAAACGATAAGGGTCTTTATGTGATTTGTTTAGGCAATGCCACTCAAACACCCAGACCTACCAACGATTTAATTGTAAACCTTGTAGCAAATAAAGCGGTAGATTTCTTTCAAAACAGGTATGAAAAAAAGATAAGAGAAACAGAAGCTCGCATAAAATCCGAAAATCTGGATGATTTGGCTAAAGGTAAACTATGCTATTTTATTCCTCTTGAACAAATAACCTTATTTAAAACAAGTATTGAAGCCGACACCAGTTTAAAAATTCATATGAAGGGAGGAAAACTAAACATGAAAGTTTACACACATCAATATTACAAACCAATTGCAGAATCAATGCAAGCTTTGATCAACAAGTCAAAATAAAATGAAAAAAATCTATATTGGAATACTCGGTTCAATTATATGTGCTGTTTCTGATGTCCTTCTATTATATCATCCTAATCTACTCCAAAAGTATGACGGATATCAATTCTTATTTGATATCAATCTAGCTTATAATAGAATTGGATGGATGATTGGAATGATATTTATACCATTACTATATATTGGATATAAAGGCGTAAATGAAATTGGGGATGTGGATTCTAAAAAAGCCATGCATAAATCCGATTGGGTAATTATATTTTTAATTTCGCTGGGTTGCGTTGTGCATAGTGTTTACCATTTCGTTCCTTTATTCCACAACGACAAGCAATTACTTACATTGATAGAAATAAATACTATTAAGCTGATCGAAATCATGTTTGTAATTACCTATCTTTTATATTGTGGAATAATTACTGTACAATCCACGAATAAAAAAAATAAGCTTCTATATGCAAACCGGTTTTTTAATCCTCTTATATGGATTTTGTTATCGGCCATTATCACATTAGTGAATCCTCAATATGGGGCATATTTTGCAGTTTCCGCATTCAATGTTTCGATAGGATTTTATTTCATTGGAATACTCATCAATAAGAAAAAAGTAATTTAGGAAAAATCATTTCAAAATAATAGTAAGAAGATTATAAAAAAATCTAAATGATATAAAAAAAGGCGAATCAATGATTCGCCTTTTTTTATATTTCCTATTAACCTTTTAAAGTTTTGCTTTCACTTCAACTTCTTCAAAGGCCTCTATAATATCCCCCACCTGAATCTTGTCGAATTTATCAATCGATAAACCACATTCATATCCATGAGAAACTTCTTTTACATCATCCTTGAATCGTTTTAATGCACTAATCTTACCCGTATGAACAACGATTCCATCACGTATGATTCTAATTTTCATAGCTCTGGTAACCTTGCCATCTAAAACATAACATCCGGCAACCTGACCTACTTTAGTAATATTAAATACTTCACGTACTTCGATATTACCCATTACTTTCTCTTCGAATTCAGGAGCTAACATACCTTCCATTGCAGCCTTCACTTCATCAATCGCTTGATAAATAATTGAATAATTACGGATGTCAATTTCTTCTTTTTCTGCAATACGTTTAGCATTACCAGAAGGACGAACCTGGAATCCAATAATGATGGCATCCGAAGCCGAAGCCAATAATACATCCGATTCGGAAATGGCACCCACCGATTTATGAATAACATTCACTTGAATCTTCTGAGTAGATAATTTTAATAATGAATCTGACAATGCTTCAACAGAACCATCCGTATCACCTTTGATAATAATATTTAATTGCTGGAAGTCACCAATAGCGATACGTCTACCAATCTCATCCAAGGTAATATGTTTCTTAGCACGCATTCCTTGTTCACGCTGAAGTTGTAATCGTTTAGCTGCAATTTCACGAGCCTCACGTTCATCCTCCATTACATTAAATTTATCCCCTGCCTGAGGTGCACCTGTTAGTCCCAAAATACGAACCGGACTAGATGGACCAACAACGTCTATATGCATATCACGTTCGTTGTACATCGCCTTTACTCTTCCGCTGTAAGGACCCGCTAATATAACATCTCCCTTACGCAGGGTTCCATTTTGTATTAATACAGTACATATATAACCTTTACCTTTATCTAGCTGAGCTTCGATAACAGATCCGGTTGCTCTTCTATCAGGATTTGCTTTTAATTCTAAAAACTCTGCTTGCAATAAAACCTTATCTAAAAGCTTGTCGATATTTAATCCTTGCTTAGCAGAAATTTCCTGACATTGATAAGTACCTCCCCAATCTTCTACCAAGAAATTCATAGCGGCTAAAGCCTCTCTAATTTTATCCGGATTAGCACCTGGTTTATCAATTTTATTAATCGCAAAAACAATTGGAACACTTGCCGCTTTGGCATGGTTAATAGCTTCTACTGTTTGAGGCATTACACTATCATCTGCTGCAATTACAATAATCGCAACATCCGTTATTTGAGCTCCACGGGCACGCATGGCGGTAAAGGCCTCGTGACCTGGTGTATCAATAAAACATAAATGACGGCCATCTTCTAAGGTTACATTATAAGCACCAATATGCTGAGTGATCCCTCCGGCTTCACCCGCAATTACGTTGGCTTTTCTAATATAATCTAACAAGGATGTTTTACCATGATCTACGTGACCCATTACTGTAACTACAGGTGAACGAGCCGATAAATCCTCAGGTGCATCCACTTCTTCATCAATCGATTCTTGTAATTCTGCAGATACAAAGTTTACTGTAAAACCAAATTCTTCTGCGATAATCGAAATCGTTTCCGCATCCAAACGTTGATTAATAGAAACGAACAATCCCAAACTCATACAAGCGGAAATTACCTCAGTTACTTTTACATCCATCATATTGGCCAGTTCATTCGCCGAAACGAATTCTGTAACCTTAATTACTTTTTTATCCTCCTCGGCCCTTAACGCTTCCTCTTCTAGCTTTTCTCTTATATGTCCACGTTTTTCTTTACGCAATTTAACCGATTTGGACTTTCCTCTTTCACTTAAACGAGCAAGGGTTTCCTTAATCTGTTTTTGAATATCTTC
The DNA here is from genome assembly GCA_040376605.1 of Flavobacteriales bacterium. Lineage (GTDB taxonomy): Bacteria > Bacteroidota > Bacteroidia > CAIKAF01 > CAIKAF01 > JANWKQ01. The sequence continues at coordinate 3,473 of JBEIQI010000019.1, forward strand.
ATCAGTAACCTCAGGTTTTGCAGTTTTTGGAGCAGGACCACGGGTATTTCCTCCACGTTTAAAGTCGCCACCAGCGCCACCGGCACCTTTGTTAAAATTAAAATTCTGAGGATCTACCTTTTTAACAGGATCCTTTTTAATTCTTTGGCGTTTTTTCTTTTCGCCTTCCTTCTTAATATCATCCTTGTAAAGATCGGCCTGAGATTTTTGCTGTTCTTTTGGAAGTTCAATTTTACCTAAAATAGTAGGACCTTCCAGTTTTTTTACCTGAGCCTTGATGGTTTCAATTTCCTTTTCTTCCACCTTAGGAATGATCTTTTCTTCAACCACCTCCACTTTTTCCTCTACCTTCTCTTCAGCCTTCACTTCGACTTTCTTCGAAGCCTTCTTTTTGGTGTCCTCCTCCTTAGCAGCCTTCTCAGCTTCAATTAATTGTTTTGAAGTATCATCGGTCTTTTTGGTCTTTTTCTTCTCACCAAGATCCATTTTACCAATTACCTTTAGCTCAGGGCCATCAGCCTTAGCCTTTACAATTTCTTCAGGTTTCGGTTCTTCAACTTCCTTCTCAACAGCCTTTACGGATGTATCTTTAATAAGCATATCTTCCTTAACATCCTCTGGATCTACATACTTATCACTCTTAAGTTTCTCCTCAAGATTTACTGATACTTTTCCGGTAATTCCGGTATTTACACTTTTTGTTTTTTCCTTCTCTAACTTCTCCGATTGAAATTCTTTAAGAAGAAGATCATATTGAATCTCATCGATTTTAGCATTAGGATTAGACTCAATATGTTGTCCATGAGTTTCTAAGAACTCCACAATATTATGAAGTCCTACATTTAACTCTTTGGCAACTTTACTTAATCTTAAAGTCCTTGTTTCTGACATATTTATTTCCTCTCGTTACTATTTAATATACACTATTCATTGCTAGCATATAAATATTATTCTTCAAATTCCGATTTCAGAATATCCAAAACATGATTGATGGTTTCTTCTTCTAAATCTGTTCTTTTTACTAAATCTTCCTTGGTTAATTCCAACACTGATTTTGCTGTATCACAACCAATGGCCTTTAATTCATCAATGATCCAATCTTCAATCTCATCTCTAAATTCATCTAAAGCCACATCCTCGCTATCGTTAATAACATCTTCACGATAAACTTCAATTTCGTATCCTGTTAACTTACCGGCCAATTTAATATTTAAACCACCTTTACCAATTGCCAACGAAACCTGATCAGCCTTTAAATAAACATTCGCCGTTTTGCGGTCGTCATCCAATTTAATATTGGTAATTTTTGCTGGATTTAAAGCTCTTTGTATAAATAATGCATTGTTATTTGTAAAGTTAATTACGTCAATATTTTCGTTACGTAATTCCCTAACAATACCATGAATTCTTGAACCTTTCATACCTACACAAGCACCAACCGGATCAATACGGTCGTCATAAGATTCTACCGCTACCTTCGCCCTTTCGCCTGGTTGACGAACAATTTTTTTAATGGTAATAATTCCATCAAAAATTTCAGGAACTTCTTGTTCAAATAATTTCTCCAAGAAGATAGGAGATGTTCTGGATAATGTAATTAATAAACTACTGTTTTTTCTTTCCGCACTTAAAACTACCGCACGTAAGGTATCTCCTTTTTTATAAAAATCCGATGGGATCATTTCACTTTTTGGAAGTACTAATTCGTTACCATCATCATCCAAAACCAAAATTTCTTTTCTCCAAACTTGATATACTTCACCGGTTAAAATTTCACCAACTCTATCCTGATATTTTTTAAATACATTGTCTTTTTCAAGATCATTAATTTTGGCAATCAAATTTTGACGCATAGCCTGTACCGATCTTCTACCAAAATCTTCTAATTTATACGCATCTGTAATTTCTTCACCTATTTCAAAATCAGGTTCAATTTTATGTGCCTCACTTAATGCGATATGTTTATTTGGATCATAATCAAAACTATCTTCAGCAAACTCATCGTCAACAATTTCACGGTTACGCCAAATTTCGAGGTCACCCTTATCTACGTTCAGGATGATATCAAAATTATCAGCATCACCATATTTCTTAATAATCATGTTACGAATCACTTCCTCTAAAATATTTAAAAGGGTAACCCTGTCAATATTTTTTACTTCCTTAAACTCCGAAAACGATTCTACCAGATGCGCTGTGTCCATAATATCACTTTTTAATTTAAATAATTATTAATTTTTTGGTTTGTTTAATATCTTTTATTGCTATAGAAACCAGCTGATCACTTACCTCAGGCTTTAAGGCTTTGTTCTTCAGGTTTCTTTTTTTAAATACATTGATAATGATTTCTTCATCCGAAGCAGCATTCATTTTTCCTTCGATTTTATTCCCATCATTAGTAATTACCTCAATGGATTTTCCAATATTTTTCACGTATTGGTTCTTATGTCTAAAGGGTTTATCTAATCCCGGAGATGATACTGTAATTTCATATTCATCTGCCACTTCCCCTAATTCATTTCTTAAATGCCTTGCAATTGCCGTGCATTGCTCCACTGTAATATTCTCCATTCCATCGGCATAAATGGTAATTACATGATCAACCGAAATATTGAGCTCTACTAAAAAGAGATTCAATTCTTCCAGTTTATCTTGCAATAAGGTATCTACCGTCTGTTTATCCATCCTATAATCTAATAAAAAAGGGGCTATCGCCCCTTCCTTCTTTTCTATTTCCAATGCAAATGTAACATAAATACCCCTAAAATGCAAATTGTAAGAATTCTAATGGTTACGAAGATCCGATTTTCCCTAAGCGACAACCGCTTCAACCCGGTTTGGATAAAACCCAAGTGAAGGTTTTAGAATAACCTAAGCCGTTTTTTTGAATACAACCCCTATTAAATTACAGAAAACCCAACAACTGTGGATGATATACCCTGGGATCTTTAATTAAGGAATTAATTTAATCTCCTCTGCTTGAATCACTTCGTCATTGTCGGAATTATATACAAACCCTACAATATGCAAATTATTCACATTTAACCTTCCCGGATCTATGGTAGTGGAATATCCATCAATATAACTATCCCCATCGTTCCATGAAGTATTTGTAGTAACGGGGGTTCCATTTACACCATTCACCGCTTTCCTCATAATATGTTTATGATTATAAAATTCTATATCATTAGGTGTTTCATTATAATCTTTTTGCCATTTAATGATATCGCTTTCGGTAATGTATAAAGCAATTTTATAATTTCCGGTAAGATTCTCCAATGCTTCCACAAAATAGAAAACACAAATACTACTATCAGCTGCAGACCAATAAGCTTTTAATTGAATATCCATTTGAGGTGCAGCAGACAAAGCCGTTGTTACCCTTGAATTCCAGGCAGTATAAGCTAAAATAACACCAGCACCAAAGTTACGGCGATTTACAAATCCTGTAGGAACGCCGGCTGTATTAATTCCAAATTTTTCATCAATATCCAAAGACTCCTGGGTTCTAAAATCATATAAATAATGTAACTCCGGATTGGCAATTGTATCGTTAGCCAACGGCTCGGTAAATTGAGGTAGATTATAGGTATGATGTGCAATGCCAATTACCTGTTCACCATTGGTATTTTGCAAATTGGTAATGGTTTCTGCCCCTCTCGGACAATTGCCACATCTATGTCCTGTAAATTCTTCTACCAACACTTTTCTCACAGGTGCTGCCCTTGGCGTAAAATCAGGTTGGGTAACGGTACAACCGTTAGGACCTGCCACGGTATAAGGTGCGTCTACATAATCGCAACCAAATAACAAGAGTGTTAAAGAAGCTAAGCCAGTAATTAAAACCCTGTTTTTCATATGTATTAATTTACGTAATTACCTAAAATCAAATTTACTAAAAACTACTCATAATTGAAAGTGTAAAACCATTGGATGCAGGTACCTGCCGACAAACCCCACCAATACAAATAATACCAGCTCTTTGTCTACCGTAAGAGAATGTTATTCGGGTGGAGCCAACGTTATAACCCACCATACCGGTAACATAATGAATTTGATAATCTGGATTTGGATTGTCATAATTCCATTGATCCATTATGGAAACAAAAAAATGAGGAGAGAAACTATATTCAAGCAAACCCATAAGCCAGCTACCATTTGTTCGGTCATCCATATGATTTAACTCCTGAGGTGTTTGCAGGGTTTGCATTTCGAGCCTCAAGGTATGCTTCGGTAAAAACTTATAACTAACATCCGCTACTATAATATGGGATTGAATAATCCTAGGTGAGGTCCCAAAACCCTGTACTAAATTTTTATCCACCATTAAGTACATATACATAAAATTGAACTTAACGGCCTTACTTACCTTTTGTGAAATTTCAATATTAGCATCCATGTACAATTGACGACCGAAGCCAAATACATCCGTTTTATATCCGTATAAATCGCCTGTTAAATTGGTATCCAATGCATGCACCATACTAAAGTTCAAATTAATTTGGGTAGGATATTTTTTTGCCAACCATTTAGGGGTAGTATAATTTACATCTGCCTGTAAACCAAGCTCTCCATTGGTTTGTACTGCATAAGGATAAACGGTAGCAGCCAATGCATAGGTATGTTGTTTATTTAGCATGGGAATAAAATTCATTAACAATGGCTGTCCGGTCATATTTCTATCCGATCGAAAATCAAAATTTTCAATTCGTTTAGCTTGCAAAGTTATTCCGAGACCTTTTTGAGAATACGAAGCAGAAAAATAAAATGCTGATCCGGGTCTATAGATATAATGGTTAGTGAAATTAGGATCATTTATTTTATAGGCCAATTCGGTGTTCATGGTAAATCTACCCACTCCGAAAGTAAATCTTCCGCTCCAGGCACCCACATTCAACGGCAAGTTTAATTGTTGGTTGGGATCTAAGGGACTGGCAATTTCTTCGTTATCCTGATACTTGGATACAAAACTTCCCCCTATCATTAATTTAATTTTCTTTTCCCCGAGTTTAGGAAATAAGTCACCGAAATTTATATCCGCATTAAAACCCTTTATTAATGCCGGTCCCCAATTCCAGAAAAATCTTTGTTTACCCACCAAACCTGTTAATGTAATACCTTGAATAGGCGTATATTTTGCTCTAAAACCATCAATAAAATTATCGAAACCCAACGAACGTTCCTCATAGGCACGAAGTACTAACCCATTTCCAAATTGCTCATAAAATGTTCCGGCCGTGGCTTCCAAACCACCCAACTTATAAGTAGCATATCTAAACGGAACTCCTTGTCCTTCGTAGCGAGAATCGAAACCCAAAAGTGGTTTAGGCAAGTATGCCTCGTAGCGAACACCTGCAGAAAAATTCCCATTGGTATACACTAAATTTAGAAAACCATTCATTCTAAATTTCTCAGGCACATCAGGTGCACCAATTACAGAATCGGTGAAATAATACTGTGCATCCAATCCAAAATTCCCATGGATCTGACCCCAATTCACTTCCTTGGTGCCATCAGTTACCTTCTTATCCTTCTTGGTTTTGGTACTATCCTTTTGGGCATTTAATAAAGTGGAAAAGGCCACTATAATAGTGGCCAAAAAAATTTTCTTCATAATTAAGTGCTGCGCTTTTTATCAAAAAAACTCTAATTTATATTAATCAATCTTTTCTCCTTTGCTCAATTTTTTTGTCAATTCATGCAATTCATCTTCGTCACCCGGATTATATGAATTATGTTGCCAAACTATATTTCCTTGGCCATCAATTAAAAAAGTATGAGGAACGGTATTTACACTCATGGCACGTTTAAAATCCCCATTAGGGTCACAATATACTTCGTAATCCCAAGATTTACCGCTAACGAAAGGCTCTACTTTCGCTACATTTCTGGCATCATCAATGGAAACGGCAATTAATTTAACGCCAGTTTCCTCCTGCCAGTCGGCATAATCCTCCGCAATGGCCGTAAGCTCAGCTACACATGGCTTGCACCAGGTTGCCCAAAAACTAATAATGATAGGTTTACCATTATTTTGAATCTGGCTGGTATTAAAAGATGCTCCTTTAATATCCTGAACGGTTACGGCAGGCAAATTATTCTGACTCACTCCAAGTTGGAAAGCTAATCCAAAAACCGCTACTAAAACATATAAATTTCTCATAATCAATGCTAAAATTTAACTTCCAATGTTAATAAATGTTTTGATAAATGGTTAGTACAAAGTTGCATTAACCTTTTCATAATACAATAGCACAACTCATGCCAATTCTTGTATTTTTAAGTAAAACGGATGCGGAAACACGAATACCCCTTGCATTTGCATATATTAAAAGATTAAATTTGTTCATCAGGTTATTCAATACGGTTATAATTGTATTATTCCTATGTTAACTTTGTAATAAACAGAAAATTTAAGAACGATGAAGAAATTTTACTTAGTAGCCATTTTAAATTTAATTGGTTTAACGGCCTTTAGCCAAACACCTTTTAAAATAATGACCCCAGTTGGTGGAGCACCTGAACTTTTAACTCCGGGTGGTATTGATGTAACCGGAGATACCGTTGTTTATTGTAATGAAGATTTAGATTCTTCCATTATTGTTCAAGGTAAACTTTGGATTGTTAATCAAAGTGGGGCAAGTATTAATGGTGCAGTAAGAAGATATGAGGAATGTATGGTGAACGGTACAGAAAATTATTTCTGTTGGGATATTTGCTGGAGTGCTGCGGTAAGTGTATCGGGTCCTATGACCATTGCAAATGGCGACACTGCCAAGTTTTTCTATGGTGATTATAAATCATTAGGTAATGAAGGGGCTAGCATTATTAGATACCGCTTTTTTAATGATGATACACCTGCCAATTTTAACGAAGTATATATTAAATTTCATGTGGGTGGAAGTTGTTTAGCCATTGCCGATTGTAATGTAGGATTAGATGAGGAAGAGCCTTATTTAAGTTCTGTTTATCCTAACCCAGCAAGCGATCAAATAAATTTCGAATACAATACGGCTGGCAAGGATGGTTCTATTCAAATTTATGATATTACCGGAAAACAAGTAAGAAACTATGTGGTAAATAGTGGCTCAACCAAATCAACCATTGGATTGGAAGGACTTCATTCAGGCATATATTTTTACACCTTAAATATTAGCGGCAAACCGCTTGCAACCAAAAAATTCATTATTAAAAATTAAATCAAATACATCTAAATAATATGAAACGTACACTTATACTAGCTGGGGCTTTAGCAGCCACCTTTGCAGTAAATGCTCAAGTACAAAGAAACGTAATGGCAGAGGCTTTCTCAAATGCCAGTTGCGGACCTTGTGCCTCACAAAATCCGGCATATAATGCTTTATTGGGTACTAATACCAGTAAGGTGATTGCTGTAAAATACCAATGGTATTTCCCTGGATATGATCCAATGAATGCACAAAATCCAACTGAGCCTAATGCTAGAATTGGATATTATGGACAATCAGGAGTTCCTTGTGGAGTGCTTGACGGAACCCTTTTTGCAGGACCGAATTATGTAGGAGCTTTAGCCAATTTAGATCAAACAGAAATTGACAATCGTTGGGCTGTTTCATCTCCGTTTAATATCACATTAAACCCAAGTTTAAATGCAGGTAAGGATTCAGTAGTAGTTGGTGTTACCATCAATACACCTGCTGCATTTACCGGATCGAATTTAAAATTGCATGTATTATTGGTTGAAAAGACCATCACTTTTGCATCAGCTCCTGGATCAAACGGTGAAACAGTTTTCCATCATGTAGTGAGAAAAATGCTTCCAGGTTCTGCAGGATTTGATATACAAGCAGCATGGACCATGGCTGAAACTCAAAACTATAGTTTTGCGATTCCAATTCCGAATTATATCTATGATCATCAGGAATTAGAAATTGTTGCCTTTGTACAAAACAATTCTACCAAAGAAGTTCATCAGGCAGAACAAGCAGATTTACCTGTTTCTGATTTTGCAATCACAAGTAATATTGGCGGTGCTGCAGCTCTTAACTGTAGCTCATCATTAACTGGTTTAACGGTTGATTTTAAAAATGACGGAAACAATGTAATTACCAGCGCAACTATTAACTACCGTGTTGATGGAGGTACTCCATCTGCAGTTCCTTATGCTGGAAGTTTAGCGGTTGGAGCTACCACTCCAATTAGCATTCCTACTATCAGCGGACTTTCAGCTGGTTCACATACTTTGGAAACCTATGTTACCAATGTTAATGGATCTGGTTCTGCAGGTTTAATGGGATTGGAATCTAAATCTTTTAATATTTTTACCGGTGCTGCATCTGCAACTCCACTATCACAAGCATTTACATCAGCGTCTTTCCCATATGCTAATTGGACATTAGATAATCCAAATCCAAGTCTTAGCTGGGCAAGAGTTACTACCAATAGCGGAAGTATGAAGTTTGATAACTTTACTTATGCTGCTGGTACCATCAGTAACTTCATCGTTGAGCCTGTAGATATTTCTGGTTTAACTACACCTGTAATGACATTTGATGTTGCTTACAGACAATATGCAAGTGAAAATGATAGATTAGAAGTTTTAGTTTCTACTGATTGTGGTGCTAACTGGACAAGCGTATTCAACGAAGCTGGTTCTACCTTATCAGGTGGTGCTGCTCCTCAAACAAGTGCCTTTACCCCAAGCGCTGCTAACTGGAGAACAGAAACTGTAGACCTTTCAGCTTATAGCTCTGCTACTTCATTGTTTATTAAATTTAAAGCTACCAGTGCTTATGGTAACAATTTGTATGTTGACAAAATCAATATTCAAAATTCTACGGCTGGTATTGAAGATAATACTGTAAATAGCTTTAATGTATATCCAAATCCTGCTGCTGATTTTGTAAATGTATCTTTTGTTAACGCAGAAAATGTTACTGTTACATTAATCAATGCAGTTGGACAAACTGTTAAAGTATATAACAACGTAAATACCAATACTCAATTAAGCCTTGAAGGTTTAGCAAGTGGAGTATATGTATTAAACGCTGATATCAACGGACAGCGAGTTATAAAACAAATTATCAAGAACTAATTTTAGTTTTTAATATTTAGAAAAAGCCGATGTAGCAATACATCGGCTTTTTTGTTGCCTACCATTGTATAAATGAATAATTTTGCCCTCAACAAACTAACTTCAATAAAATGAAAAAATTTATCTTCTCAATCATCACATTATTTTCTGGCACCATGGCATTTAGTCAGTTTGGAACAGATGTAATTATCAAAAACGCCACAACCATTGATCAAAGAAATGTAAACGTGAGTGCAGCCTTTAATGGTTGGTTATATTCCGCTTTTACTACCTTGGATAGTGCCAATAACGAAGGTGGAATAACGATTATGAAATCGGTTGACAAAGGAACCACATGGCAGGTATTGGATATGTATACCAGTCCGAACATTCGATATGAAGATGTAGAAATTGAAGTTGCCGGGTTGGATACCAGTAACCTCAAACTATTTGTGTTAGGCCTTCGACATGATTTGGGTGGAAGCTACAGAGCTTTTATGGATGTTTACAATGCTACCACCGATAATTTTATTACAGGGTCCGTATTTAGTTATGATGCCGAAGTGAATAGAATTTATGATTTAGATTTAGCCACAGATTATCGCATCCCTGCTTTAGGTGCAAGCCCTTATAGTGTTGGGATATTACTTACCAGATATACCTCATTGCAAGATTCTTTATTATTCTTTGGTTCTATTGACGGAGGATTAAGTTTTACGGTTAGACAAACGGTGGCAACCACTGGCACCTATTTTGGTAAGAACTCCCTGGCCTTTGGAAGAAGTACATCAGGAAGTAATGGGAGATATTTTGCAGCATGGGAACAAAAGAATGACTCTGCAAGCCGCACCGGTCATATTTATACTTCCAGAAATGCTTCTACCGTTGATGGTGTTTGGACAAGCCCCATTTGTTTAGACTCACTTTCCAGCGCAATGATTAACCTTTGTCGTAATCCAAGAATTGCAAGTTCCGCTACAACCGGAGATAATGATAGTGGATCAGTTACTAGCATTGTTTTGGTGGATAGGGATTATTTAGGTAATGCTAGCGACTACGATTTATTGGGTTTTGCCAATGAAAGATCTCACTTTACCTCCTTCTGGTATCGAATAGATGTAGTGAATACGGGAGAAAACGATATACAACCAGATATTGTTTTTGATACTGACTCCAACATGTTTAGGGCCACCTATTTTGATTCGACCAATTTTAAATTAACTTATATCAGCAATGATTGGAATTTGGCAAACCCTAGCACTTGGACAACCGAGGTATCACAATATAACGATGTGGCACCTGGAACCAATCCATACCCTCGCCTGGCATATAGCCCATTAGAAAAAGGGATCGCAGCTGCTTGGACTAAAAAAGGCACTGGAACTAATGGCGTTGCCATGTTTGATTCGGATTATACAGCCATTTATATTGGAATAGATGAGCAGAATGATTTAACCTTGGATATTTCAACCTATCCTAACCCAACAACAGATATTTTGAATATCCATGTAGCAGGCACCACTGAAGCCAAACTTCAAGTATTAAACGAATATGGATCAGCTGTTCAAGTTCATCAAATTTTTGGTGAGCAGCAAATCATATCATTAGCAGGATTGGCTAATGGTATTTATTTGCTTCAATTTGAAATAAATGGTAAAACCATTACTCAAAAAATTATTAAGAATTAAAGAGTAATCAAAATATTTACATAGCCGACTTATCGCTAAGTCGGCTTTTTTGTTTCCAAAGAAATGTAACATAGCATAGTGTATTCGGGTAATTAATGTTTAAGTTTGAATAACCAAATCCCAAATTATGATCAAGAAAATATTCATTATAGCCATTTCGTCCATCAGTGTTTTATAGAGTCATAATTAGTTCGGGTGGTACCCCTGCATTGCAATTGGTACAGGAGGTAATGACCGGTTATGGTATCAATATTCAAAGTGTTACGGCATTCGGCTCAGTAAATGCTTATGGTAATTTTAATGGATGCAATTCAAACATTGGGTTTGACGGGGGTGTTGTTCTAACTACAGGAGAGGTAACCGGACCAAATGGACCTGAAGGACCCAACGATTTGCCTCACTCCGGGATCGACAATGGTACAAGTGGATATAACTTAATAGATAGTATTATAAGTCCTCATTATAGTTATAATGCAACGGTATTTGAAATTAGTTTTATCCCCACAGGAGATTCTATTTTTTTAAAATATGTTTTTGGTTCAGAAGAATATCTTGAATATGTAGGAAGTCAATTTAGGGATTTGGTAGCCATGTTTCTTTCGGGTCCCAATCCCAATGGAGGAAATTACATAGATATAAATATTGCTTTAACGCCCTTTACCCAACTTCCTATCTCCATCAATACCGTAAATAATTCAGTGCTTTCATTATACTATGTATCTAATGAATCTACCGTTGGATCTACCGTTGAATATGATGGTTTTACTCAACCATTCATTGCACGTGCTGGAGTGAGCCATGATTCAATCTATACCCTCAAAATTGCCATCGCAGATGTAAGTGATGGAATATATGATTCGGGAGTTTTTATTGAGGAATATAGTTTTACCAGCGGAAATTTTTTGGAGATTGAAGAGCCTACCGTAGACGATTTTGTTCTATATCCAAATCCTGCAAACAACTATATTCAAGTACAAGCACCTGCAAATCTGCCGGTAGAAACTTATATGATAGCGGATGCAATGGGAAGAATAGTTATGACTCAACAAACCGCCTCTTCTGGTTTTACAATGGATGTAAGCTCGTTAGATGCTGGCTTATATGTAATAACCATGAAAACCGAAAAAGGCTTCACCACCAAAAAAATTATTAAAAACTAAGACCCTAGGTTAAGCCATCAAACCTTTCCAAATTTTTCGATAACCCAGTCATCGTAATTAAAAATACGATTTTGGTTGTCATTATTTTCCCGTAAATAATCGGAGGCCATTTTTTTCAATCCTACATTCCGTTTAAATCCAGGGGAATAAAACATGAGCTTTACCATGGTTAACAAAACCTTATCCAACCCATCATAATTTTGCCAATCCGTTTTAAAACTCCGCTCAATTTGCCTAAGTCTGTATTCGAAATTATCAGGTTCTTCCAACTCATACCTGGTGAGTATTTCAAGAATAGCTAACTGAGCCTTTAAGTGCATATCGGTATTTTCGAAAAATTCGTTCCGATAAATATTTTGCAAGGTTTTAACCACCAGTTTAAATTTCTTTTGTATGAAATAAATGAAAGTGAGATTGGCATAATTTATTAAAAGGTGATAGGGCTCCAGGATGAGATTTTTTAAGGAAACCACCTTTTGTAAAAGGTCTGCAGCCTTATCCAAATCGATTGCTGCATAAGCATTGATCTGTAATTGATAAACAAAGTAAATATATTTATCATGCAAGATTCCGTTGTATTCATTCAATGCCTCTTCAATCGCTTTGCTTTTTTCGATGGCCTCATCATACTTCCTTTGCATTAACAATGCATTGCCCCAGTAAACCAATTGTTCGGTTTTAATATCATGGGTTTGTTTATTAAAAATACCAGCTTCCGAAAAATCCTTATAGGTTAATGCAAGATACCTTTCCAATTCATTATATTTTTTTTGCTGAACAAGTATTTGACTGATGGTTTTATAAAATTTAATTTTGAATTGTACCGATTTAAAAATCCCTTGATCACCTGCAAAACTAGCTAATGTTGTTTCAATTTCTTTGGTAATATTCAACTTAGCCGACATATTTTGAGTTACCCGCAAGCGATAAGAAATCAAAGCCAAAATTTCATCTATCGTTTTTATGTTAGTTAGCATTTCCTCATTTAATCTTCGCTTTTTTAAATAAGCTTCAGGATCAATTATCACAAGGTCTTTGGTAAATATGATAAACTCATTATAAATGATATCTAGAAAAGAATATTGTTCTTTTATTCGTGCAAATTTTTCGGCCTTTTTTAAATGATGTAAGGCCAGGTTAAATTGCCTTTTTTCTTTAAATATTTTAAATAAGATGAGATGCCGTTCTGCAATAAAAGAATCGTCCCCTTCAGCGGATTTGATGGTGATCAGCAATTCATCAATTAAATGATTGAGTCTGGATTTTAAACGATATAAAGCATTTAACGCTGTTGGTTCATTACCATAAAAGGCCCTGGCTAATTTCTCATCATCCGTAATTCCCTTGCGATAATTCTTTAACAGCAGAGAAAGCTTAGATGTAGGCTCACCAATCTTGCGTTGAATATGCCCGATCGTTTTGCTATCCAAAGAATTTACCAGCTCCTCCAGTACATTCATATTGTAAGTTTTTAATACCCTAATTAACTTATTTACAATTATATAAATATAATAATATTATTTTGAATTTGTAATTTTTAGAGAAAATAGGCTTTTATTACACTATTGCGGACCATACCTTTGAATTATAAATCTAAAGAATCATGAAAACATTAAAATTAAAGTTCACAACCGGCGCCATGTTAATCCTCCTACTGTTTGGTTTTGGAATCAAACAGGGCTACTCTCAATTCCTTGGTCTATCTTCCTATCTGTATAATGACAGTATTGCGGGTGCTAATCACTGTTTAAATGATACAGTTGAAGGCAGTATTTATTGGTACCAGGCGGGCACCTATACTCCAGGCGACTTTGTTGATTTTAATGTTGAATGGGGCGACGGAGCAAACAGTAGCTTTCCTAATACACCCATCATTATTGGAGCTGGATATGGTTATATCGACCCCGTAATAAATTTCTCCCATTTATATACTGTTGCGGGAAATTACACCATCATCGTTACTTCAGCAGATAATCATAGTAATACCGACGCAGATACCTTTCATTTAAATGTGAATAATCTTTGCGGCAATATTTACACTACAGTGTATCTCGACAATGGCGATGCAGTTTATGGCGTTGGGGATATTTTAATGCCCGGAGTTGATTTGCAACTTACCTCTGCGGGGCCCTCATATTATGGGAACACGGGAGCATACGGATTTTCTACCATAAGCAATATTGATATCAACCAACCTTCTTATACGCTTGAAGTATCTCCGTCTTGGCTTACCTCAACAGGCATGACATTAATTAATCCTGTTGGTGGAAGTTACAATGTAACAGGAGTAAATGCAACTCCACAAAACTTCATGTTTCTGCTTGATTGCGGTGTTGCCACTTACTATGATGCATCCATCTATGGATATGGCTGGGGATTTAGAGCAGGGATGAGTACCGGTTATGCTACTCTTTATATCAACAATTCATCATGCAATGGTGGAGCTGCCGCTACTGATATTTCATTGGATTTTGATCCGATGTTAACGGTATTTTCATCTTCATTAGCCGGGGCAACTATTAGTGCGGGAAATATTTCGTGGACCGGAGCTAGCATCCCATTTGGACCATCCAGCATTCAAGTATTTTTTACTGTACCTGGAGGAACACCAGCTCTTACTCCATTAGATTTTGAAGCGAACATTAGTTCGACCTCTGCCACCAATGTAAATCCTAGCAATAACATCAGCATCTTTCATTCGGAAGTAAGAAACTCATGGGATCCAAATGATAAATCCACCAATTTAGAGCAGGCTATAGATGTAAATGCGCAGGAAGAGATTGTGTATACCATTCGTTTTCAAAATATGGGAAATGACGATGCATTTAATATTCATATAAAGGATACCATCAGCAGTTTATTGGATTTATCTACCTTAAAAGTTATCTCTCAAAGTCATGCAGGTAGTTATAGTGTAGATGCAACCACCAGAGAAGTGATCTTTAACTTCCCCAACATTTACCTGGTGCCACAAAGCATGAGTGAATCTTTAAGTCAGGGATATATCATGTATGCTATAAAAGAAAACGCAGGACTTGGTTTAAACTCCGAAATTGAGAATACAGCACATATATTCTTTGATGAAAATGCAGCAGTAGTTACTAACACCACCTCAAACGTGAATGTAATGAATCCTGCAGGTATTGAAACTTCAAACCCATTAAATTCGATGGTGGTTTATCCTACACCGGCAGACCATCTTGTTTATATTAGTGGCGTTGATGTAGAAGATATCATCACTATTAAAATATATGATCTACATGGAAAAATTCAGCAGGTGTTGAATGCCGGCAACATCAATTCAACGATTGATGTTACAACATTCGCCAATGGAATTTATTTGATGGAAATTCAAACCAACGATCATAGCGTTACTAGAAAAATTTGTATCCAACATTAAAAATCAATCACTAAATTTACGAAGAACCATTCCGGTGGTTCTTCGTAAATTATTTAAATAACTATTTATATGCTAAGAAAATATCTATTTATTATTATTGGTTTACTGGGGCTATTTACTTCCAAAGTTTATTCGCAGGCAACAACCACTTTATCGATCGATTCTATTAGCATTCTTTCGCCTGTTATTATGGGTGGAATAACCAATTTCGGAGTGCAGGTAAGGGTTAATAATTTGTTTGCAGGAGATACCATAACCGGTGATATCTTTTATTATTACCTCACCGACTCCATGATTTCTGCAGGAATTCCCCCAAGAATTTTTGAACAAGACACCAGTGAATTTGTTAGCGATCCATTTTGGGATACTGTGCATGTTGACATTCAACCTAATGAAATAAGAACAGGTGCCACCGGCCCTCTAAATCTTATCGTTATTTGGCCCGCTATGATACATCCTGCCATCGCCGACACTGACAGCGTTAGTATTTACATTACGGTTGAAGGATTTTTAGGTTTAGAAACAGCCTATCCCCCAAATAATGAGCATATCATTTACCCATCCCCTGCACAACATTATCTATTTATTAAACCGGATGACATGAATTTAATCGCAGAAATACAATTGTTGAATTTGCAAGGACAAATGGTGGACAGAATGCATCAGGATGTTATTTCGAGTGGATGGATAAATATTGATGGATTAAAAACCGGCGCTTATATGGCCGTTATCTATTATAAAAACGGAAATGTTGTGTACAAGAAGTTTTTAAAGGAATAGTTACCTGGGTTGGGATGCTATAAATTTCTCATATACCAAATTGCAATTCGCTTAAATGGCGATAAATTCCATGCTCGTTTTTTACCAGCTCCTGATGGGTTCCCATCTCAATGATTTCTCCTTTTTGAAGTACCACAATTTTATCGGCATTTTTTATGGTAGATAAACGATGTGCAATTACAATGGAGGTTCTACCTACCATTAATTTATCTAAAGCTTCCTGCACCACTCTTTCGCTTTCACTATCTAAACTACTGGTGGCTTCATCTAAAATAAGTACCGAAGGATTTTTTAATACGGCCCTGGCGATTGCAATTCGTTGACGCTGCCCTCCCGATAATTGAATCCCCCTATCCCCTACGATGGTATCCAATCCTTCGGGAAATTCTAAAATAAATTGATAGGCATTTGCCTGACGAGCTGCCTCTAAAATTTCTTCTTCCGTTGCATTCGGTTTACCGTATAAAATATTTTCTCTGATGGTTCCACCAAACAACAAAACATCTTGCGGCACTATGGCCATTTGATCACGTAATTCGGTTAATGCATAGGAGGTAGATAATTTCCCATCGATTAAATATTCGCCGCTATCCGGTTCATAAAAACGAAGTGCTAAAGATGCCAAGGTAGATTTACCGCTACCACTGCTTCCCACAACGGCGATGGTTTCACCGGCCTTTGCACTAAACGTTACATTGCGAAGTACCTGAATATCCTTACGACTAGGATAGGTAAACTGTATATTTTTAAATTCAATATCACCCTTTAATCTGGAACTTTGCTGATTGGTTTTATATTGAAGATCGAGTTTTTCCTGTTCTTCATCGATGATTTCGAAAACCCGATCCGTAGCTCCCAACGCCCTTTGTATGGATGCCAATTGTTCCGGCAATCCGCCTAAAGAACCTGCCACAAATAACGACAACATCATAAACTGACCAAATTCGGTAGCCGTAATTTTATTATCTAATTTTAATTGTAGCATTTGATAAAGAATAAAAAATATGGATCCAAAAACACAGGTTACAATAAAGGCAAAAAAACCTCCCCGCATCACTCCATATTTAATTCCGAATTTTTTTATATCGTTAGTGATCTTATCGTATCTACTGATTTCGAAATTTTCGTTGACAAAGGATTTTACACTGGCAATACCCGTTAATGCCTCCAATACAATTACATTGGATTCGGATATTTTTGTTTGATAGTTCTTAGAGTACTTTCTTATTTTACGACCATAAAACATAGTTACCAAGGCAATGGGTGGAATGACTATTAAAAACCATTGGGCAATATCCCAGGAGGTTAAGGTTATGAGGATGATGAGCCCTCCCACTCCAACAATGGTTTGCCTAACCACTTCGGCAATATTAACGGTAAACGCTTCAGAGATTACATTGATATCATTGGATACACGACTGCTTAAATCCGCCACTTTATTCTTAGAATAAAAACTCATGGGCATTTGCACCAATTTACTAAAGAGATCTACCCGAAGTCCTTTGAGTATTTTTTCGGTGATGCGTGAAAACATGTAAACTCTGCCAAAGGAAAAAAATCCTTGGGTAAGCAATAATATCAATAAGGTTAATCCGGCATTGGTAATTTCAATACGTAATTGCTGAACCGGGGTTTGGGTTTCTCCAAAAAATCCAAACATTTTTCCGGCAACCACAGGAAATAATAAACCCACTCCGGCAGTTCCCAAAAGAAAAATAATACCTGCTACAAACAACCATTTATTATCGGTTACATACTTAAATAACCTAAACGATTTTTTGAAATTCTTGATTGAAAATTTTGCCTTTGGCAAATCATCATTCGTTTGGTTATTACGTCTCCCTCTGCTTGCCATTATTTTATATTGAAGGGCAAATTTAATAAGAACCCAGATGCATGGGCTCCTGAAAAGATTTTTTAAGGGTTTAACGGCCAGGCCGTGAAGCGATACCCCGCAGGAACCGGTAGCTAGGGGCAGTTAACAGGTGGCAGCGACCGGCAGGAAGCTCGCCTGCCTGATTTACTGCCCATTGGTGGCGGAACAAGGCGTAAAGCGGAAGGGCCGAGGGCCGCCAAGCCTGTAAGATGGGTCTGTTGGGATGCTAAAAGCCTTGATAATTAATAGATTCAAGAAAAAATGCATTTGTTTTTGTATTTACGGCTAAAAAGCCTACTTTTGCCTTCCGTTTACTGAAAAACATATTAGTTATGAGTACTAAAAGAACATTTCAACCGTCAATCCGCAAAAGAAGAAACAAACATGGTTTCCGCAAGCGTATGGAATCTGCTAA
>JBEIQI010000011.1:0-26401 GCA_040376605.1 Flavobacteriales bacterium
ACTAGTTACAAAATCCGCAAATTGCATTTCTATTACCGATTTCATTTTCTTGATACTCATTCCTAAGCCTGCTCCAATAATCGCTGATTCGCATAAAGGAGTATTGCGAACTCTTTCGCCCCCAAATTCTTCTATAAACCCTTCTGTAACTTTAAAAACCCCTCCATAAGCGCCAACATCCTGACCCATAATCACTAGGCTATCAAATTTACGCATCGATTGTTGTAGCCCGTCTCTAATTGCATCCACCAATCTCATTTCGGTTTCAGTACCAGAAGATTCTGCTTTTATAAAAGTATGCGGAGCATATACATCGGACAGTTCCAATTCTGTGTTAGGTGAAATTTCAGGTTCAGCAAATACCTCTTCTACTCCGGCATCAATTTCATCTTTAATTAATTTCCGAACCTCTTCTATGCCAGCGCTGTCAATGGCTCCAATTTCTAATAAATAATTCTCGTAATTTAAAATGGGATCCTTTTTTCCCCATTCATCAAATAATTCCTTGGGGACATATTTCGTTCCGCTTGCTTCTTCATGACCTCTCATTCGAAATGTAATACATTCCAATAGAACAGGATGAGGATTTTCACGAATCTCTTCTGCCAGTTTTTTAACGGTTGAGTATACTTCTAAAATATTATTTCCATCAATAGTAACAGCTTTCATACCATAACCAATACCTTTATCCGCAATTGATTTACAACGAAATTGTTCGTTGCTCGGAGTTGATAAACCATAACCATTACTTTCTATACAAAAGATAACCGGCAAATCCCAAACTGCAGCCGTGTTTAATGCTTCATGAAAATCACCTTCACTGGTTCCTCCATCTCCACTAATTACAAGTGTAGCCTTCTTTTCGTTTTTTAATTTAGATGCTAAAGCAATTCCATCCGCAACGCCTAATTGGGGTCCCAAATGAGAAATCATCCCAACGATGTGATAATCATTACAACCAAAATGGAATGATCTTTCGCGGCCCTTGCTAAAGCCATTCATTTTACCTTGCCATTGAGAAAACAATTTACTAAATGGCATATTTCGGCCAGTAAACATTCCTAGATTTCTATGCATGGGAAGTAAATATTCATCCTCATGCAAAGCCAATGTTGCGCCTACCGAAATAGCTTCCTGACCAATTCCACTAAACCACTTGGATATTTTCCCCTGGCGTAAAAGAACTAACATTTTTTCTTCTACCATTCTTGGTTTTACCAGATGGTAGTATAAGTTCCATAACTCCTGGTTGCTAATTCCTTCTCTATTAAATTGCATGTATATAATTTAGGATTCAAAGGTATATAATTCGGCTTTAGGATGAATAAAAAAAGCCCGCTAAATGCGGGCTTTCATTATTGAAAATAGAAGATTAATTTTTTATAATCTTCCAGAATTGGTTATCTACATTAAGGTAATAAGTACCCGCAGCAACCACACCAAGATCAATTGAACCATCGCCTAATAATACACCTACCCTAATTACCTGACCGATTGAATTGATAATTGAGTATTTATGTTCACCATTAGATAGCCCGGTAATATTCACGAACTGAACAGTTGGGTTAGGATAAACCTGAATATTTTCGTTTGTTTCACCATCGATAGATGCGCAAGGTAATACCACCATAGGGCTTACCGCTGCATTGGTGCAGCCATTGCCGTCGGTAAAGGTATAGGTTACATTAAACGTACCAGTGCCCGAAACGCCCGGATCAAATTGCCCCAAACTAACACCTGTGCCTGAATATGATCCACCTGCTGGTGATCCACCACTCAAAATAACAGGAGCATAAGTCAAACAAATATTGCCTAAAGCAGATTGTGTTACAGTTGGTAAACTATTTACTATAACCACCTGAGAAGCTGAATTACTACATCCATTTCCATCTGTAAAAGTAACCACATAAGTACCACCAGAATTTACAGTAATCGCAGAAGTTGTAGCTGATGTGCTCCAGGTATTACCAGATGCATAAGAGGATGTTAGATCAATACTATTACCTGAGCAGAAGGTTGGTGAACCACTTAGCGTTATTATAGGCGCAGCAGGATTGGTATTAACTGTTACGGTGGTTGTAGCAGAAGAGGTGCATCCTCCAACAAAGGTTACCGTTACAGAATAAGTTCCAGCCATGATGGTGGTAGCAGATGTAATATTTGGATTTTGAATATTATCCGAAAACGAATTTGGACCAGTCCACGCATAACCAACCCCGCCTGCAATGGTATTCAAGTCAATAGTTTCACCTTCACAATATGCACCGGTGTTAGATGCAGTTGCGGATCCGGTATTAGCTACAATAACCGTTGTTGTTGAAGTAGATGAACAAGAACCGGTTGTAACCGTAACCGTATAAACTCCATCATTAGCAATAGATGCTGATGGTATGGTTGGGTTTTGCGTACCGTTACTGAATGCAGATGGACCCGACCATGAATAACTGGTTCCGCCTCCAGAATTAAGCTGAATCGTTGATCCTGGGCAATACGGACCGGTATTTGAAGCCGTTGATGCAGGTGTTGGATTCACCACTACGGTGGTTGTGGCCGTTGCTGTACAGCCGGCACCATTGGTAACGGTTACAACATAAACTCCACCCATTCCGGTTGTAGAAGAAGGAATCGTAGGATTTTGTGTGTTAGATTGAGCATATGCCAATGGTCCCGTCCAATCATCCGTTGCAGTGCCTCCCACCGAATTTAATTGAATAGTAGCTCCAGAACAATATGGACCCGTATTGGTTGCACTTGCTGTTGGGTTTGTATTAACAACTACGGAAGTGGTGGAAGTTGCAGAGCAACCAGCCCCATTTGTAACCGTTACTGTATAGGTACCTGCCATGGCAAGTGTTGCAGATGGCCGTGTAGGATTCTGCAAATTATTCTGAGTATAACTTGGACCCGCCCAATCATCAGTAGCCGAACCACCAACAGAATTTAATTGAATAGTAGCTCCTTCACAGTATGGACCACCGTTAGTTGCATTTGCCGTTGGGATAGCATTTACCGTAACGCTGGTGGTTGCAGTTGCTGTGCAGCCAGAAGCATTGGTAATGGTGACCGTATATACTCCAGTATTAAGAGTAGAGCTGGAAGGAATGGTTGGATTCTGTGTATTATTTTGAACGAAAGAATTTGGACCCGTCCAATCGTAATCCGTTGCTCCAGCCGTTGCATTTAACTGAACGGTAGCCCCTGCGCAATATGGACCTGTGTTAGATGCTGTATTTGTTGGGATTGCATTTACCGTTATGGTTTGCGTAGATGTATTAGAACCTGATACATTTGTAGCCGTTAATGTGGTGGTATAAGTTCCTGCTGTAGCATATGTTACCACAATTGGGCTTGTTGAACCTGTTCCTGGGGAACCTCCTGGGAAGGTCCAGCTAAAGGTGGTTGCGCCTACCGAAGTATTCGTATAAGTAACCGATTGTCCAGCACAAATGGTATTTCCACTTGTAGTGAATGAAGCCGTTGGCGGAGCCGCAGGTGTGCCTTGAATATTAATATTATCAATATAAATATTCTGACCATACTTACTATAACCTTGGAACTTGATCAATACATTATTTAAGCCGGCATAAGAATTTAAGTTGATGGATTCATTTCTCCATTGCCCGGCAGTTGGAACAAAAGCCGTGGTGCTGGCTGTACCAACCGTTGCCAACGTAGTGCCTCCCTTACTGTATACGGTGGTCCATGATGCACCACAATTAGTAGACACCATAACTCTCAATGAATCGTCATAAGTACCACTAGTATTATATCTCCTATAAGCCACATCAAAAGTCATGGTGGATGGAGTGCCTACGGATGAAAAATCCAAATATGGCATTACCAAATCATCCGTTGTTCCAGACCCGGTATTATCCGCGAAGTAATTTAACCAAGCAGACGCTGTACCTAACGAAAATGCCGCAGTGGTTCTTGCAAATGTAACCGAACCAGCCAGGTTGTTAGTTAAAGTCCATGCAGCGGGTGTAGTTGGCGGCATGGCAGTAGGTTCAAATCCATAGGCTAATGGCAAGGCTGAAGAAGTTGCCGTGATACCAGTATAATTAGAAGTTGAAGCATTGTTAGCAGTATTTAAATCGGTATTACTTCCATTTAAGCTTGCCGTTACAATGGTAGCTGTATATGTATGAGCTCCAGCTGCAATGGTTATATTAGGCATGGTAACATTCACTGATGCTCCGGTGGCCAAACTTCCGGTCCATGCAAAGGGTGTTGCAGCACCTCCGTCAATCTGATAATTAATGGTCATAGAAGTTAATGTGGTAATACCATTATTCTTGATCACAATTACAGGTGAATGGGTTCCAGTGCATATAGATCCATTGGGTGATGTAACAGCTTGCACTTGGGCATCAAAGGTTAATGAAATAGCATTGGGGTCAAACCCTACTAAGGTAGTTGCTCCTGTAGCGCAACTTGCTGGATCCAACCAGTTACTTAATCGGGTTGCATTCGTTCCACCACCGGTCCATGAAGTAAATATTTTTCCGTAATAATCATAGCCGCAACCAGCATTATTTTCGCAACCACAATTTGACGGACCACCATAAAGTTGACCAATGATTAAACCACTCATATTAAATAAAGGAGAACCTGATGAACCTGGTTCGGTAATCCCATCTGTCCAGGTTCCTGTTTGCCAGCAAGTGGCGCTTCCATAAGTAGCTGTAGCTGCAGTTCCGGTAGCAAAACTAATTTTCTTGATATCTCCGTCAGGATGATGTACACAAAATTGATTCACAGAAGGGGTATTGTTTCTATCCCAACCTGCATAATAAGCACCATAAGTAGCAATAGAAGCTTCGGCACCCGCAGCTGTAATTTCAACAAGACTCATGTCGGATCCGGGATTTGCAGCTCTTTGGGTACTACCCGAAAGTGACGTAAATGAAGGACTAGCACCAGGCTGTACACAGGTAGGCGCCTCCCAATTAAATCGAAACACCCAGGATCCAAACCCACTACTTCCACAATGGTTCGCTGTTAAAACATAAGGAGTTCCATCATTACAAGTATTATTAATTAATGCACCGGTGCAAAATCCACTTCCGCCGGAAACCAACATCACCACTGATCTAATTTGATCATCATATGCTGGAAAACATTGTGCATTATTATTACAAGCACCGGAGGTTCCAAAAGCTCTATCTACATATGAAGCAGTGCTTCTATACCCATGGGTAATTCTAAACAATTCTAAACTCCCAACGTTTGGGCAAGAAGCTGGTACATAATATTCAATAAAGACTTTTTCTCCATCCAATAATTCTGTCCCAAATTCCAAATCAGGTGAAACATAATCCTGAGTAAATGCTCCCAAAGTAATTGTTTTATCTTCATTGTAAATAAACAATTTAGCCCCTACTGGAATAGAAACATATTGAAAGGCCAGGTTTACAGTAATCGCACCAGGACAAGACACTCCCAATCTCCAAACCCTATCGCCATTATCCAGATTTTTCCAAACACCTGAATTATTTAAATTATAATTTCTAAAATGATTAAAGCCAAAACGCCAAGGTCCATTCTTCTGCTGATCATTAATTAAATCTTCGGCCATTAATGCATTCACATCTACTGCACCCATATCCATCACAGGAATTTCCTGATCAAATTGAGTCCATTTATAGCTCCAAGGAATTCCTCCCTCACTAACTTGATAAACGAGTTGCTGGCCATAAGCCAAGATTGGAAATAAAATTCCTACTAAAAATCCTAATAATTTAATTTTCACGTTCTGTAATTTTGAGAGTTTCAATCTCAAAAATACAACAAAGGTGAAAAAAACAAAACATCTAAATAGATTTAGGCCTAAATTGGCTTAACAACCAGACGCACAGTATGGCTATTTTTTTGCTCCACCAATAATCGTTTGTCAACCAATAATCGATCTACGGTAGATTGATTATAATTCCGAACGGTTATTAGCTCCAAATTTTCATCCAATTGAATATTAAAAGTTTTCTCCAATTCAAGATAAAACTTATTTACCTTCTCTGAATCATTATCTACACAAAGCTGAAAACTCACAGCAGAATGCTGCATTAAATTTTCTTTGATTCTATACTTAGCCAGCAATCCGAAAATTTCACTTAAATTTTCTTCTACAATAAACGAAAAATCTTTTGGTGAAATAGATATTAAGGTTTGATTTACTTTAAATATAAAAGTGGGTAATGCACTTAATGATTCCTTTTGATTAATAATGGTACCTGGCCCCTCCGGATTCATAAAACTTTTAACCCGCAATGGAATCTTTTTATTTTCCAGTGGCTTAATAGTTTTCGGGTGAATGACCGTTGCTCCGTAATAAGCTAGTTCTATGGCATCGGTATATGAAAGTTGATTGAGGATTTGAGCATCGTCAAAATATTTAGGATCGGCGTTCAAAACACCCGGCACATCTTTCCAAATGGTAACTTCAGTGGCATTTAATGAATATGCAAAAATAGCCGCCGTATAATCAGATCCTTCCCTTCCTAAGGTAGTTGTATTACCTTCCGAGCTTTGTCCAATAAATCCTTGTGTAACAAATACCTTTGATTCGGAGGAGACAAAAGCAGGATCAAAACTTTGATGAATCAAATAATCAGTAACATTCCAATTCACCTTCCCTTCTCTATAAGTATTATCTGTTCTAATTAATCCACGAGCATCTTTAAATTCGGCATTCACTCCAACCGAATTGCAATAGGCTGCTACAATTTTTGTAGAAATTACTTCCCCTAACGAAACAATTTGATCATATAAATAACTAAATTCATTTCCGTTGTGCGTATTTAAGATAATGCGGATTTCTTCAAAAATTTGAGAAACTTCATTTATAATCTCCGTTTTATTGTCAAAGATTCCGTCAATAATATTTAAATGAAAATCCAACAATGATTTTAATTCGGGCTCAAAATCCTGCTTATTAAATCCAAGCTTCACCAATACTTCCAGGGCATTAGTGGTTTTACCCATGGCCGAAACAATCACTACTAAATGATCATTGCCTTTATATTGGGTAATAATATTTCCTACATTTTTTACGGCATTAGCATCTTTAACCGATGCCCCTCCAAATTTGAATATTTTAATGGGTGTCATGATTTATTTTTCTTGGGCGCCTTTGCCGGTGTTTTGCAGTACTCCTCGCCCAGCAGTTGAAACTGCTGGCTGCGGGGTACTGCTGCCACCCCGGGGCGCTAACGTTTATAATTAATTTTAATTGATTCTTGATCTATTTACGATGGTAAATATAATACAAAGGGTTATATGTCATCTATCAGGCCAAAATGGCCTTTTTCAATTGCGCTTTATCCATATTGCAATTGATCCACTCCCCGTCGAAAGTACAGTTGTATTTTTTGTAGAATTCAATAGCAGGCTCATTCCAATCGAGCACCTGCCAGCGGGTGCCGTTAACACCTAGTTTTTCCGCTTCAATTAAAGTTCGTTCAAGTAAACTTTTCCCTAAACCTTTACCTCTAAATTTTTCACTAACTATCAAATCTTCCAAATAGAGAATCCTACCTTTCCAAGTAGAGTAACGAATATAATACAAGGAGAGTCCGGCCACCTCACCATTTAATTCGGCTATTAAACATTTAAAAGCTGGAGTATCTCCAAACCCATCACGTTCAATTTCTTCCAGAGTATTGGAAACCTCACCAGGCGCCTTTTCAAACAAAGCCAATTCCTTAATAAGATCAAGAATTACTTGTGCATCCTTTTTCTCGGCAAAGCGAATGGATATGTCTGAATTTGAATTCACACTGCGAAGATAAAATTATTCTCTAACTTATTTGAATAGAATTTCCGAACATACTTTCACCACTTAAAAATCTTACATTTGCCAAAATTACACCCCGTCTCTTAACGAGTCGGGGCTAAACTGTATTTATAAGAATGAGCACCGAGCTGAAATATATTTATTTACACAATACGCATTGTCAAACTTTGCTCCGAAATATAGAGCAAGGCAAAAAAGAAAATCACATTTCAGGAATATCCGGTGCTGCCATCTCTTTTTTGATCTCAGCGGTGACCCATCAAACCAAAAAATTTCAATTACTCATTGCACCCGATAAAGAAAAAGCAGCTTACTTATTAAATGACCTCGAAGCATTGGTAGATAAAGAGGAGGTCTTGTTCCTCCCCGAATCATATCGCAGAGCTTATGATACAGATGAAACCGACAATGCCAATGTGTTGATGCGAACCGAGGCGTTAAATGCCATCAGTGAGAAAAAAGCATCCATTGTGGTTACTTACCCCAATGCCATCTGTGAAAAAGTAATGACCCAACACGAAATTCAAACCCGCAGACTTACTTTAAAAACTAATGAATTGGTCGATTACGATTTCATCATGGATGTATTAATCGAATATGATTTCGATAGAGATGATTTTGTATATGAACCTGGTCAGTTTGCAGCACGAGGCGGTATTATAGATGTATTCTCTTTTGCACACGACCTTCCTGTTCGTATTGAATTCAATGGAAAAAAAGTAGAATCCATTCGTTCTTTTGATCCCGATAGTCAGCTAAGTGTGCAGAATTACGATTCGATCGATATATTACCCAATATCGAAAGAAAAGATAAAAATGAGATCCGTCAGTCTATAATTGAGTTCATTCCAAATGATTCCATCGTTTGGATCTTCGAAGAAAAAAAACTGATAGATATCCTCGACCATTTTTATACAAAAGCCGTTGAGAATTTCGAAAAACTAAGTGGAGAAATAAAACGCAAAGACCCCGAAGAACTTTTTATAACCGGCCCTGAATATAAACGACTCATAGCCCAGCATACCTCAGTGCACTGGGGCCCACGGCAAGAAAACAAAGAATCTATTAATTTCAATACAGCCGCTCAGCCCACCTTTCAAAAAAACTTCGATGTCTTACTCGATGAATTGATCAATAAAAAAAACCAACTCTATTCTTCGTATATATTTAGTGACCAGATCAAACAAATAGAAAGAATATATACCATCTTCGATGAACTCCTAAAAAAGAGAGGTGTTTTTGATGATGCAAGCAACCAAACATTTGCTCCCCAATTTTTTTCTATTCACGAAGGATTTATCGACTACGACTTAAAAGTCGCATTTTATACCGACCATCAAATTTTCGAACGTTATAAACGATTCTCATTAAAAGCTACATTTAGCAAAGAGCAATCAATAACTATTAAAGAACTCACCAACTTAAATCCAGGTGATTATATAACCCATATCGATCATGGCATTGGGCAGTTTGGCGGGTTAGAGACCGTTGTAAATGATAATAAAAAACAAGAATCGGTTCGATTGATCTTTAAAGACGGAGATACTGTTTTTGTAAGTATCCATTCGTTGCATAAGATCTCGCGATACAGCAGTAAAGATGCCAAACAGCCGGTTCTCAACAAAATTGGATCGGCAACCTGGCAAACCATTAAAGCCAAAACAAAGAAGAAAGTAAAAGAATTGGCTTTCGACCTTATAAAATTATATGCCAAACGTAAAGCCGAAAAAGGGTTTTCATTTTCACCCGATTCGTATCTACAAAACGAATTAGAAGCATCATTTATTTACGAAGATACACCAGACCAATATAAAGCCACACAGGATATTAAAATGGACATGGAAAAATCGTATCCTATGGATCGGCTTATCTGTGGAGATGTAGGTTTTGGAAAAACTGAGGTAGCGCTACGAGCCGCCTTTAAAGCGGTTTGCGACAATAAACAAGTAGCCATTTTAGTACCCACCACAGTACTTGCTTTACAACATTATAAAACCTTTAGCAAACGATTAAAAGACTTTCCGGTCAATGTAGACTATATCAATCGATTCAAATCGAGTAAAGAAATAAAAGAAAGTTTAGAGAAATTAGAGAAAGGCCAAACCGATATCATCATAGGTACTCATAAACTAGTGGGAAAAGATGTAAAGTTTAAAGATCTAGGGTTACTTATCATCGATGAAGAACAAAAATTTGGAGTAAGTACAAAGGACAAACTAAAAACCTTTAAAGCATCGGTAGATACTTTGACCTTAACCGCTACTCCCATTCCACGAACCCTTCAATTCTCTTTAATGGGAGCTCGTGACCTAAGCATTATTCGTACGCCTCCACCCAATAGATATCCTATTGTTACAGAGCTTCGTGGATTTAATGAAGAAGTAATCCGCGATACTATCATGTTCGAAGTAAGCAGAAATGGGCAAGTATTTTTTATTCATAACCGGGTTCAAAATATTATGGATATCACAGGAATGATCTCCAGACTATGCCCTGATGTAAAGGTAAAATTTGCACATGGCCAAATGGAAGGACATCAACTAGAAGAGATCATGTTAGAATTTATCGAAGGAGACTTAGATGTTTTAGTTTCTACTTCTATTGTAGAAAGTGGATTGGATATTTCTAATGCCAATACAATTCTCATCAATGATGCACAAAATTTTGGATTAAGTGACCTGCACCAAATGAGAGGAAGGGTTGGCCGATCAAATAAAAAAGCTTTTTGTTATCTGCTTTCTCCACCACTCATTACATTAACCAATGAAGCCCGAAGAAGACTCAATGCTTTAATGGAGTTCTCCGACCTGGGTAGTGGTTTCAATATTGCAATGAAAGACTTGGATATCCGAGGGTCAGGTGACATTTTAGGAGCCGAGCAAAGTGGATTCATCAATGAAATAGGTTACGAAACTTACCAGAAAATTTTAGCTGAAGCCATACAAGAGTTAAAGCAAAACGAATTTAAAGATCTGTTTACAGAGGAGCTAAATACCAGTGGACATAAGTGGTTCGATGATTGTACCATTGATACAGACCTGGAAGTAATGATCCCAGAAAGTTATATCGATAATATTGCTGAAAGACTTACATTATATAAGTCCATCGATGGTTTTAAAACAGAATATGAGATCCAGAAGTTTAGAGCTGAGTTAAAAGATCGATTTGGGGCGATTCCTCATCAAACCGAAGAGCTTTTTAATGCCGTTAGATTGAGAATGAAAGGTGAAGAGTTGGGACTTGAAAAAATAACCTTAAAAAACAATACTTTGATTTGTTACTTTATTTCAAATAAAAATTCTGCTTATTATCAAAGTGATATTTTTGCCAAGGTACTGCAGTTTCTACAAAAACCGGCTTCCAAAATAATTGATTTTAAAGAAAAGAACGGAAAATTAACCATGACATTAAAGAACATGAAAAGCATATCTGATGTTCTCAAATTTTTAAATATGATTTAGAATCACGATTAAATAAAAAGGCTCAGAAATTTCTGAGCCTTTTTATTTAATATTATTGATGTCTATCGAATCAAATTAACATTACCAATGTACTCATGGAAATCTCCTAAATAATCGGTAATTAATACCCTATATACATAGACTCCTTGTGGACATAAATTACCATTTTGTCTTGTTCCATTCCAGCCCTTATCTATATTATCCAGGTAATACAATTCCTCACCCCATCTATCAAATATTCTTGCTTCGAAGGTTTTAACACCTCTGCCCACAACACTCCAAATTTCATTAAGTCCATCTTCATTAGCGGTGAAGCTATTCGGAATAAACACATTAAATTCAGGAGCCACATATAAACAATGAGTAACGGTATCGGTACAACCATTTACTGTGGAGGTTAATAGGGTAATACAATAGGTTCCTGTATCACCATATAGATGGGTTGGACTCTCCGTTGTGGAAGAATTTCCATCACCAAAATCCCATAAATAATCACTACCACCTGCTGAGGTATTTCCAAAAATTACAAGTGGATCAAATTCTGTAATTTCTTGTGGAGTATACATAAAATCAGCCGTAGGGTTTGGATAAACCGTTAGGTAATTTGGAATGGTTAAAGTAGCCGTACAGCCATCAACAGTGGTTACCGTTAAAGTAACATCATAAGTTCCAGGATCATTAAAACAGAAAGTTCCTCCAGGCGTTGTAGCCGTTCCAATACTTTCAACATTCCATAACCATTCAGTAATTGCGGCACCATTGATAGTACTGTTATCCGAAAGGGTTGCACAAAGTGGAGCACAACTTGCTAAATTATCTGCTAAAAAATTAGCCGTTGGATAATTCAGATCAAGTATGGCATCTACAGATCCTGATGATGTACATCCATTAACAGGATCCGTTACAATTAATGTATAAGTGCCTGCAGTATTTGCATTCACAGTTGAACCGGTCGTGGACCCTACCATACCAACCCCTGACCAAGCATAAGTGGCTCCTGCCGTTAAAGAACTACCTGTTAATGTTACAATGGGTGTATTACACAATATATTTTGATTAGTTCCCATAGTAATATCTGGGGCAACAATATTTTGTAAAATATCCACCATATCTGTACTGGTACATCCATTAACAGGATCAGTAGTGGTTACGGTATAAGTTCCGGGGCCATTAACAACTGGTGAACTGGTATTTGCGCCGCTAGTAATACTAGGTCCGGCCCAAACAAAAGTGGAACCAGGAGTGGTTGCAGAACCGTTTAAATTCACCGATAAAATCAAACAATTTAATAAATCATCAATACCCGCATTTGCTCCCGGAGGCGTGATGTTTTGAACCACATCAACTACATCTGTTGAAGTACATCCATTAGATGGATCAGTAACGGTAATGGTATAAGTTCCCGGTGCATCAACTAATGGTGTGGCCGAAGTTCCTCCTGATACAATAGAAGGACCTGCCCAAACAAACGTTGCCCCTCCTGTTGTAGAAGAACCATTCAGATTTAATGAAGTAATTAAACAATTTAGTATATCATCCGGACCTGCTGATGCATTTGGCAAGATAGCGTTCATTGTAACCAATACTTGGTCGGTACTGGTACAACCATTTGCAGGATCGGTAACGGTAATAGTATAAGTACCAGCTGCATTAATAGTTGGCGTAGGGGTTGTCCCTCCAGAAGTAATGCCTGGGCCGTTCCAATTAAAAGTTGCACCCACTGTTGTAGATGAACCTGCCAAATTAATAGATGGAATGATACAATTTAAAATATCATCTGGACCTGCATTCGCATTTGGGGTAGTTATATTTTGATTCACCACAGCCATGTCGGTGCTTGTACATCCATTAGATGGGTCGGTAACAGTAACCGTATAGGTTCCAGGGCCATTGATAGTTGGGGTAGCGGTTCCCCCACCAGCACTAATGGATGCTCCTGTCCATAAATAATTTACTGCCGGTGTTGTTGAAGATCCAGCTAAATTTAATGAAGTGATGGTACAATTTAATATGTCATCAGGACCTGCATTTGCATTTGGTAAAGTATTGTTTAAAGTTATGATTGCCATATCCGTGCTAGTACATCCGTTCACTGGATCTGTAATAGTTACGGTGTAGGTGCCAGGTCCATTGGCTGCCGCCGCTGAAGTTGCAGCTCCTGATGTTATGGATGGACCAGTCCATAAATAGTTCACGCCAGGTGTTGTAGAAGAACCTGAAAGATTCACACTTAATACCACGCAATTTAAAACTTGATCTAAGCCGGCATTGGCATTCGGTGGAGTGTTATTCAAATTCACCACAACTAGGTCCGTTGAAGTACATCCATTGGCTGGATTAGTAACCGTAACAGTATAGTTCCCTGGCAAGTTAACGGTAGGTGTAGTAGTTGTTCCGCCTGCTGTAATTCCAGGACCCGACCAAACAAAAGTGGCACCGGGTGTTGAAGACGATCCAGCAAGATTTAAGGAAGGAGTCGTACAAGTTAAGGTCATATCAATTCCGGCGTTGGCATTCGGAATAACAATAATTCCCGAAACAATTGCCATATCTGTTGAAGTACAACCATTGGCCGGATTCGTTACAGTAACGGTATAGGTGCCTGCCAAATTTGCGGTGGGTGTTGCTGTAGAACCTCCAGCTGTAATTCCCGGACCAGCCCAAACAAAGGTAGCACCAGGCGTTATGGATGATCCCGCTAAATTAACTGATGTTACGGCACAAGTAAGTACCATATCAATACCAGCATTGGCATTTGGTGGAGTATTATTTAAATTGACGACGACGACATCAGTTGATGTACAGCCATTCGCTGGATTCGTGACCGTGACCGTATAAGACCCAGCTGCATTAATGGTTGGGGTAAAGGTTGTTATACCAGCTGTTATGCCTGGACCTGTCCAACTAGCCGAAGCCCCTGGTGTTGATGAGGAACCTGCTAAATTTAGGGAGGTTGCAATGCAAGTAAGCGTTTGATCTAAACCTGCATTCGCATTTGGTGGGGTAATGTTTTGAGTTACCAATACGGTATCACTAAAAGCACAACCTCCTGAAGTAACAGTTAATATATAAGTTCCCGGAGCATTTACAATAACGGTTGAAGCGGTCGCTGTTGAAACTAATCCCGGCCCTGCCCAACTAAATTGAGGACTTGGGGAGGTAGATGATCCAACCAAATTAGCAGTTAAGGAAGTACACGTCAACACCTGATCAGGACCTGCATTGGCTGTGGTAGTACCACTTACCACACGAACATAAATTTGTTGAGTTACCGCATTAAAACAAGGATTAATAGGAGCTCCGGTAACCGTATACAATGTGTTCACCACAGGATTTGCGATAACCGTTGGCCCTGTTGTGCTTGAAAGTCCTGCACCTGGCGACCAAGTCCAGTTAAAATCTGCTATTGCTGTACCAGTAATCGAAATAGGTGTTGACATTCCATTACAAATAGTAATGGTATCCACAACCGGATTACATTGGGTAGAAGTTGTTGCAGGAGCTCCTGGCCAAGTAAAGGTGAATAAATTATTCACTGCATTGTTGGCAGCTATATCATCAAGAATTACAACGAAGCGCAATTGTTGAGTAGTTCCTGTATTAAAATTTTGAATTCTGTAAGCCAAACCAATCGCTTCATCAGCAAAATTGGTGGATCCAGTAGCTTGCGTAAATCCAATACCATTCCAAATGTCTGATCCGTCGCGATTGGCAAATCCCCCATAAATGGCTCTCCAGTTGGCACCAACTCCAGCTAAACCAACATAAGATTGTGGTTGGGTAGCAGGTAAATTTGAAGTTGCCCTTACGTGGGCCTTGTTGCAACCCGCACCAGGTTGACTTACGATAGTATTTTGCGTGGTAAAGTCCCCACTGATCGACTGGTTATTATCCGGGTCAAAGTTTCTATAGTAATAAAAATCAGGAATTGGAAGACCATTATTTGTAATGGTTACAACCGTAGTATAATAAAGGTCAGTTATCAGCAGAACATAATCAATTTTAATATGCAAATTATATCCCCCATTAATGTAATTTCCCTCCCAGGTAACAATGCGGCAAAGACCATTTACAGTATATGCAGTAATTGCCCCTGGTATATCTAATTGTGGAGCGCAATTATTACTTGCTAATAAATTGGTACCTCCATCAATTATTTCAATTCCCCATCCATTTTCAGGAGAACCAGGTGTAAAAAAATCACCATCAAACGTAGCCCATCCATTGGCTTGAGGATTAGATACGAAACCAAATATCGCATTCCCAGATCTAGGATGATAGCCTCCAGGTACAGGGCTTAATGCAGCTTGAACTCCTTCATAACCGCCATCGCCGTTTACTCCGTATTCCACAAAATTACCTTGCACATAAGCACTAGCGCCCACCATTTGTGCATGCAAATTATCTAGAAAAACAGAAATTAAAATAAAAGTGGTAATGGCTATACCATTTGTAAAAAAACGTAAATTAGTTCTTCTACCCTGATTGTGATTGCCAAGATTTCTCATATACTTTGGGGTGCTCTTAGGTTCTAACATCGAAGCTTTAAAATTAATCTAAAAAGCTATAGATGTCTATGTTTTTTTTAACCCAATATTAACAAAATACCTCAATGAGGCATTAATTCTAGAATACCTATACAAAGTCAGAAAGATAAGGTAAAACCCCGTACCTTGAAGGACCTCCCATTTAACCTTGAAGAAAGATTAAATGGTTGACCAAATATTTAGAAAGATGAATCTTATCGAATTAAATTTAGATTCCCATAAAACTCATGCACATCCCCTTTATTGTCGGTGATGAAAACCTTATAAACATATACACCCTGAGGACAGGCCGTACCATTTAATCTATTTCCATTCCACCCTTTATCAACACTATTAAATAAATAAAGCTCTTCTCCCCAACTATTGAATATTCGGGCTTCAAAATTATTTAATCCTCTGCCATAAATAGTCCAAGTTTCATTCAAACCATCTTTATTCGCGGTAAAACTATTCGGAATAAAAACACTGAATTCGGGCTCAATGTATAAACAATGGGTTATTGTATCATTACAACTATTCGCGGTATTCGAGATTAAAGTTACACAATAAACACCGGTGTCTGCAAACGTGTGGCTTGCGTTTGCTGATGTTGAAGTAGATCCGTCACCAAAATCCCATAAATAAGAATCTGCACCTACCGAGGTATTTACAAAAATGGCCAATGGCTCAAATTCCGTTATATTATCTGGACCATAAGTAAAACCAGCAGTTGAATTGGTATAAACCGATAAATAATTAGGAATTGATAAGGATGAGGTACATCCATTGGCAGCGGTAACGGTTAGCGTAACATCATACACGCCTGCGTCATCTAAACAAAGAATATTATTGGAGGTTGCTACAATCGGTTGATTTTCTACATTCCATGACCAACTAACGATAGGACTTATTGCAGAGACACTAGCATCCGTTAATGTTAAACATAAAGGGGCACAACTCGATGTAAAATCTGCGCTAAATGCTGCTGTTGGATCATCATTACTAATGGTAACATCTGCAATATCTGTTGATGTACAACCAGTGACTGGATCAGTTACGGTAACCGTATAACTTCCTACCGAGTTTATTGTGGGAGAAGCGGTTGATCCACCCGCGGTAATTCCGGGTCCAGCCCAAACATAGGTTGCCCCTGGGGTGGTGGATGATGCATTTAAGTTTACCGTTGGGGCCAAACAGGTAATTGTCATGTCCAAACCAGCATTTGCATCAGGAGTGGGATGAAATGAAAAAGTGGTCGTTATGGTGTCAATATCTCCTAAAGGACTTGTTACATAGCAGGTATATACACCTGCATTGGCCAAAGCACCATTGGTAATTGTTGGATCTTCCAAAGTCGAGACAAAACCTAGTGGGCCTGTCCAACTATACGTTGAGCCTGCTTCAGCGGTTAAATCAAATTCAATGGTATCTCCTAAACAAATGGGACCGTTGTTGGTTACGGTAGGCGTCGGATCAGGGGTATTTCCAATATACAACATGCCTATTGGATCTGGGTTTGCAGCATTATCTCCTGCTAAAGTAAAACGGGCACCAATCACCTGAAGTCCAGCCGGAATGGCAAACATGCTAAAATCTAACGTCACCACCCGTCTATCGTAGTAATAATTGGTGTATAGAGTTGGAGCACAATCCCAAAAATCTAATGTAATATAATCCTCGATCGATAGCATTGCCGCATTAACTGCTGGGGTATAAGTGAAATTAGAGAGATATAATTCAACATCCCACCACTCCTCAGTATGAACACTAACACAAAGTATTTCTGGTCCGGGTCCATCTGAATATGCCATTCCATTGGCCCATGTTCCACTAAAAGAAGTACCAATGGCAATTTCAACGCCACTATTAGTGGCAAAATCAATATCCCCCAAAACTGTATTCACTATGGGGTCACATGTACTTGTAATATTACTCAATTGCGTAATTCCGGTATAAGTACCAACGGTAATTTGGCCAAAACCAAAAATACTTGAGGAAAAAATTAAAGATAAAAGGACCTTTTTCATTGATTTCATTTTTTAATATTAAGCTTACTGATAGACAGGCTTTTAAAAGTGCCGTGAAGATAAAACATTATAACCACCAGCGTTTAATGCATGGTAATTTTAATATATTTCTAATTAGCATTTTATTATTGTACAGATGAATCGCAGCAGGAAAGGTTGCATCGTGGAGGTTATAAAATGAATAAATCATTCTACACGAAACTTCTCCCCTCTTAACATCCAATAAACGACCTTCCCCCTACTATCCTTTCAAAGCATAACGACCTGATAATAAGACACTAAATCCAATCTAGGGCCGGGAGATGCCAAAACCGACAACCCCAAAAATGTTTAATTCTTAACTATCTGAAGTTTGGCAAATTTAAGTAGTAACTTTTTTGAGCCATGATTATCGAATTGAATGGTAGCCATCTTATTATCCCCATTTCCATCGATGGTAACAATTTTGCCAACACCAAATCGAGCATGTTCAACCTGCAGACCTTCCTTAAACATCGAAATATGATCTCCCTTAACCGAATTGGTGGCAGTGGAATTGATACTCACCTTCTTTAATTGAGAATGCGCTGGAATAGCATACGAGTTTAGATTTAATCCATTTGATTCAATTCGTTTGCCTTGAAAAACTCTCTGCTGATTGCCGACTTGTGAAAAGTCCAGAAAATCTTCGTCTACCTCATTCAGAAATCTACTTGGATCGGATTGAATTAAATTTCCATACTTAAATCTAGTTTGGGCAAACGAAAAGGTAAGTTGATGCATAGCCCTTGTAATGGCTACATAAAACAATCTTCTTTCCTCTTCTAATTCCTGACGGGAATTAATACTTAATTGAGATGGGAATAAATTTTCTTCCAGCCCCACCACAAAAACGTAAGGAAATTCAAGTCCTTTAGATGCATGAATGGTCATTAACGTAACCCGATCCTTTTCTTCATCCTCATCCTTATCTGCATCTGTTAATAAAGCAATGTCCTCCATATATCTTGGCAGGCCATTTCCATTTTTATGATTGGCATTATTTACGGTAAACTCTTTTATACCATTCAGTAATTCCTGAACGTTTTCGTACCGGTTCACACCTTCGGGTGTTTTATCACTGTATAGATCCTTTAAAAGCCCGGAACCGGAGGCAATAAAACTAGCGGCATCAAAAGCATTTTTTTGTTCTACTATAGCTTCAAATCCAGTAATCATTTGCCTAAACTCATCCACTTTTTTTGCAACCGACGGACTAATGTTGGTATCTAATGTTTTGATATTAACCAGGACTTCCCAAACCGAAATATCATGTTCTGCTGCGGAAATAATAATTTTATCAAGCGTAGATTTACCAATGCCTCTTGCCGGATAATTAATAATTCGTTTGAGTGCTTCTTCATCATTATGATTTACGCATAATCTCAAATAACATAAAATATCTTTAATTTCTCTTCGCTGATAAAATGATAACCCACCATAAACTCTGTACGGGATATTCAATCTCCTGAGAGCTTCCTCCATGGCCCTTGATTGAATATTGGTGCGATACAAAATAGCAAAATCACGATTCGAAAGCTGATTATTCATTCGATAATTGAAAATTGCCTGAGCAACGAAATTCCCTTCTTCGTTATCAGTAACTGCCTTGATCACTTGAATTTTTTCACCATTGGCATTGCTCGTCCAAACTGATTTATCCAACTGATGTTTATTTTTACCAATAACACTATTTGCCGCCGAAACAATATTTTTAGTGCTTCTATAATTCTGCTCCAGCTTATACGTTTTGAGATCAGGATAGTCTTTTTCGAAATTGAGAATATTGGTAATATCAGCTCCCCTAAACGCATAAATACTTTGAGCATCATCCCCTACTACACAAATATTTTGATATAAGGCTGAAAGTTGTTTGATGATAGAATATTGAGCAAAGTTGGTATCCTGAAACTCATCCACCATCACATATTTAAATCTTCTCTGATATTTATGCAGGACATCCGGATAACGATGAAAAAGTTCGAATGTTTTTAAAAGCAAATCATCGAAATCCATCGCGCTGGCTTTTAAACAACGCTGTGAATATTTTTCATAAATGGCACTAATTTTAGGTCTTCTTGCCTCCAAATCATCCATTTGCATATCCTGATTACCTTTATAGGCAATGGCATTGATGAGGGAATTTTTAGCAGAACTAATTCTATGTTGGACAAGATTAGGCTTATACTGCTTATCATCCAAACCCATTTCGATGACAATTGTTTTGATGAGGTTTTTAGAATCATCCGAA
Source organism: Flavobacteriales bacterium (assembly GCA_040376605.1). GTDB lineage: Bacteria > Bacteroidota > Bacteroidia > CAIKAF01 > CAIKAF01 > JANWKQ01. The sequence goes on from JBEIQI010000011.1 coordinate 20,076, forward strand.
TCATAAATCGTAAAATTCGCTGGATAACCTATCTTATCTGATTCTGCTCGTAATATTTTAGAAAAAACCGAATGAAATGTCCCCATGTAAAGGTTACTCGCTTCAGATTTGCCGACTACCTTGGCAATTCTTTCCTTCATTTCTTTGGCCGCCTTATTCGTAAAAGTAAGAGCCAAAATATTAAATGGATCTACACCCTTTTCAATAAGATAGGCTATTCGATAGGTAAGTACCCTTGTTTTACCGGAGCCAGCACCTGCAATAATCATTACAGGACCTTCAACGGTTTGAACGGCAAGAGCCTGAGGTTCGTTTAATTGCTTTAAATATTCCAAAATCGATTAAAAAATTATAGGGCTTCAAAGATAACAATACCCACCTACCCTCTTAAAGCTTTCTTTTATCATTCAGCCTCAAGTTTTCAACATTATATTTACCTTCACCCAATAATCATTATCCGATGCTCCAAGAACGTATAGACCAATCCGAAACCCGAATTTTTAAAGCCGTTTTCCCTAATACTACCAACCATTATGACACTTTATTTGGGGGAACTGCCATGCATTTGATGGATGAAGTGGCATTTATAACTGCCACAAGATTCACCCGACAAAGAACCGTAACGGTTTCCTCAGACCGAATTGACTTTAGAATACCAATACCAGCTGGGACTATTATTGAACTCATTGGCAGGGTATCATATATCGGGAAAACATCTCTGAAAATAAAAGTAGATGTTTGGATCGAACAAATGTACAGCGAGCATCGCGAAAAGGCAATTTCTGGAGAATTTACCTTTGTAGCCATTGATGATAATAAAAAACCTGTTAAATTAGCTATCTAAGAATTACCAATCTACTAAACTTATTTCATGAAAAATAATTTATTATCAAAAACTAAACTAATCGGAATTGTATTAGTTGGTTTAGCATTTGTTTTTATTTCTCCGGAACTTTTCGCCAGAGCAGGTGGTGGTGGTGATTATGGCGGCGGTGGCGGCGGAGATAGTGATAGTGGAGGTTTATTCCTCATTATATATTATATTTTCATGTTACTTCCCTTTCCAATTAATATCATCGCCGTGGTAATCGTAATAGGCGTATTTCTTTACATCGGTCGTAAAAAGAAAATAAAGATGGATCAAAAGTCAATCTTTAATAATATCCCATCTGGCAACAATCAAAATGGAAAAGGAACCAATCAAAAAGAAATTCCATTAAAATATGCCAACTCAGGGGATATCAAACAAAAGATTGAACATGCTTTTATTCAAATACAAAAAGGCTGGCAAAATCAAGACCTATCGAAAGTTCGTAAATTTATCTCGGATGGGGTATATCAGCGATTTACAACTCAATTTACGATCATGAACATCCTTGAGCAAAAGAACGTTATTTCAGACATTAAAATTCATGATATAACCATAGTAAATAGTCATGAAGAAAACGAATACGCTATTGTAGATGCTGCAGTGCATGCAACCATTGTTGATCAATACCAAAGTGCTAAATACCCTCAATTTAACCAAGGGGGGTCAGATACCTTTGTTGAATATTGGAGTTTTATTCGGAAGAAAAATGTAGCCGCTGCGAAAGATCTTTACTTTAGTTCTAATTGCCCAAAATGTGGTGATTCGTTGCCCGATGATGGTGGTGAAGTGGCAAAATGTAATAGTTGCGGAACGCTTACTAACTCAGGTGAATATGACTGGGTGTTAGCCGAGATTACCCAAACAGTTGACTATAATGCTAACGGATTTAAAAATGAAGGCGCTGCCTCTAAAAAACTTTTAGAAGTATATAAAAAGGACCCAAAGTTTAGTATTCAGATGATGGAAGATAAAGCAAGCAATGCATTCCTTCAAATATTAACCGCAAAAACCAAGAGCAAAGCTGAATTAGCCCGCCGATTTGCATCTGATCAATATTATACCCGTTTAGAATCTGAAGTAAAATCTGATAGCGATAAAGCTTACGTTCGTTTATACCTTAACCATGTTGATTTGGTAAATGGATATACCAAAGATGCCATGGATTATTTGGTTTTCAATATTAAGTACACCAAACAACAACTCAAATTGGATAATGGAAAAGGCACCTTGTTAGACCATGCTCCATACTCTTTGCATAAAGTAATGGTTATGACCAGAGCAAGCAATGCTGCTCCTGCGAAAGGGCAATTATATGCACATTCATGTCCAAATTGTGGAGGACCTATTGAAGATACCATTGATACAAAATGCAGTTATTGTGGAGAAGCATTAAATAGTCCAAACTTTGAATGGATTGTAGATAATGTTTATGATTCACAAGAATACAAACAATTAAAATCTCAATTAAATGTAACGATGGTTACCAATGCAAATCCGGAGGATACGGAAAAGCTGTTTAAAGTAAGAGATTATGCCTTCAATAACATTCTCATTATTATGGCTGCCGATGGTGTATTTAATGAAGAAGAAAAAAAGCATGTACATGATTTAGCTAAACAATTTAAATATAATGAAGCTCAAGTTTCTGGCTGGGTTACTTTGGCTGAACAGAAAAAGTTATCCATGATTTGGCCATTTGAGAAAGAAGATAAATTAAAAGTATACGCCATGATGGAAAAAGCAGCCCATGCGGACAATCACTTACATGATACCGAAGAGAAGTTATTGCAGGAGGCTAAACAATATTTAAATTAGTTTCAGCAAATAAAAAAGGTCAATAATATTATTGACCTTTTTTATTTCAATTGAAAATTCAATCCATTAAAATTCTGCACTTTTAGGTGTCCTCGGGAAAACCGCCACATCACGAACATTCGTCATACCCGTTACAAAAAGTAATAATCGTTCGAAACCAAGACCATATCCGGCATGTTTAACGCTACCGAATCTTCGTGTATCTAAATACCACCACATTTCTTCAGCGGGGATATGCATTTCTTTCATTCTTTGCAACAGCTTGTCATAGCGCTCTTCACGCTGAGAACCTCCAACAATTTCACCAATACCTGGAAACAAAATATCCATGGCAGCCACGGTGGTACCATCGTCATTTTGACGCATATAAAATGACTTTATTTCTTTTGGATAATCTGTAAGAATCACAGGCTTTTTAAAATGTTTTTCTACTAAATATCTTTCATGTTCACTTTGCAGGTCCGTACCGAATCCTTTTACTTCATATTGAAACTTCTTCTCCTTGGCAGGTTTACTGCGTTGCAAAATTTCGATAGCTTCGGTATAAGTTAATCGAACAAATTCGTTACTTACTACAAAATTTAATCGTTCAATCAACGACATTTCTGTACGCTCTTCTTTCTTCTTATTTTTCTCTTCATCCAATGCACGTTGATTAAGAAATGCCAAATCATCGGCGCAATGATCTAAAGCATATTGGATGAGATACTTTAAATTGGCCTCAGCCAAATCCATATTATCGTGTATATCGGCAAATGCCACCTCTGGTTCGATCATCCAAAACTCAGCTAAATGTCTTGCCGTATTCGAATTCTCTGCTCTAAAGGTTGGGCCGAAGGTATATACCTTACCTAAAGCTAATGCTGCCAATTCGGCCTCAAGTTGTCCGCTTACGGTTAAGTTAGCCGAACGCCCAAAGAAGTCCTGGGTATAATCAACCTCACCTTTTTCATTTTTAGGAGGATTGATTGGATCCAATGTAGTTACCCTAAACATTTCTCCGGCGCCTTCTGCATCACTTGCCGTAATGATAGGTGTATGGATATTAAAAAACCCACGATCATTAAAGAACTTATGCATGGCAAAAGTCATGGCATGTCTGATGCGGAAAACTGCACTAAACGTGCTAGTCCTAAAACGTAAATGGGCAATTTCACGTAAATATTCTAACGAATGGGCCTTGGGCTGCAAAGGATAAACATCCGACTTAGTAATATCTGATTCTGCATCACCAATAACCTCAAAGTTTTTTACGGCTATTTCTACCGATTGACCTTTCCCGAGAGACTCTATCAATGTACCCTGCACTATAATAGAAGCACCGGTAGTAATTCTTTTTAACTGTTCCTGATCAGCATTCTCAAAATCAATAACTGCCTGTATATTATGAATAGTGCTTCCATCATTGATATTAATAAATCTATTGCTCCTAAATGTTCTTACCCAACCAGCAACTTTAACTTCTGTGCCAGGTTTAACTTCTGTCAATAATTTCTTTATCTCAATACGTTCCATATACGATTTAATAGGTGTGCAAAGGTAATAAAATTGAAGTAAAGGTTAAAAGGGGCATTTAATCACAGCAATTATTAACCTTAGAATGCTTAACACTTTGGTTATAGTGGATTCAATCTATTTGATAAACTCAATTAACAAAAACCAAAGTCCTGGTTATAAACAATCAAATAAACGTATTAATTAGGGATTCTACTTACCTTTACTGTTGATCCATTTCTCGGCATCTTTCATGCCATTGAAGAATTTAAATGCAATGGTATTATCGTTATCTGAACTTTCAATATTTGTTCTTATTTCCTCTAAAGCACTTAATAGATTCAAATCAGTGGTTATTACTACAGCACACTTTTCGAAACTACTATTACCCAAAACATGTGCTATTAGTTCAGCATACCATTTCTGCAAGTCTGGAGAAATAATAAATCTATTTTCCCGATGATCACTAATCATAAACTTGGCTTCAGATTCTCGAATAAGGTCCATGGTTGCTTCCGCATCATTCATATAATCCTCATCGGTTATATTGGCTGAATTAGAATTCCAAATAGTTATAACAGTTCCTGTATTCTCATCAAAATACATGGTTTTAAAGGCAATTTGATAAATTACCTTATAGGAATCAGGAATACCGTTCTCATTTGGAGCCGAGGACACCATTTCATAAGTTTATAAATAAATGTAAGCATAAATTATTATAAAACAATCTGATCGAGTAAACGATCAATTTAGCTTAGAATTTATCCACTATTCCTTAGTATTTTATTACTAAATGGGTTTACCTTAAAACTTCAACTCTAATCGTATAACTCTTGGATGTTGACCTTAATTGCAAAAGATAAATACCTGATGATAATTCAGATGGTATTTCCAAAACAATATTATTTGAATGAATGTGATGGTTTTGGCTTTTTATTATTGATCCATTCACACTGGTCCACTGCACCAAATAATCCTTAAATTCAGTAAACCCATTTAAATAGATAAATTGATTAGCTGGGTTAGGGTAAACAGTTATCGATTGAGAATTCTCCTCATTCATTCCGAGGTTCACATAAATAAATCCATCTGAGCTGAATACATTACTAACAAGGCCAGCGCCATTCTCTGATTTCGCAGTGATATAATACCATTGATTAGTGATTAAGGTTATGGTATCCGTAAAATTAGTATAGAACCAGTTATCCTGCCAATTCACTACATTACTATCACCTGGGGTTGTACCTATACAATAGTAGTAACTACTGATAGCAGAATTGGTATCCGCTGCAATATTCCAATTTCCACCAGCTAATAAATTAGTAGTAATGGTATCCTCATCAAGAATACTAAAATCATTAATATAATATAAAGGTGCAGGTGGAGTCCAATCTATATTTACGTCTTCATTAATAAATGCAGATAGATTATTGGAACTATCCTCACTGAAACTATAAATAGCTCCTGCTGGAATAGAAGGTGTTGGATTTTGGAACAATAAATCGCATCCCAAACAATTCCCAACAATAATATTGGTTGCCGAATTCGAATATCGTGATCGATATACTTTAATATTATTCACCTTGAAATTTGCGTTACCACTTCTAAAAGAAATATACTTCCCGGTATTGTAAGGGCTCGTATCAGTCCATTCTCCAATAAGTATATTATCCTGATACACTCTCATTACACCAGTAATGCGGTCGAAGAATACTTTATAATTATACCATTGGTTTGCTGCTATAGTCATAGCAACGGTATGTTCAAGTGTAAACACATCATTTACCACTTTGTAAATTTCTAAGGTTTGCTGGTCAACTCTAAACCAAACAAAATATGAATTGCCTCGATTCGTCAACTGTGCACTATCACAAAAGAAATGAAACCCTGCCCTGCGATTGGTTCCTACCCCGCCGATTGCTGCAGAAAATTCGTACATGTAAATATTAGATAAATCTTGCTTTAAAGATGCAAACATATTGGTATTACTGGAAGCTTCATCCGTTTGTTCAATTACCCCGCTATTTAAATTCCAAGTTCCAGAAGCTAACGTCCATTGAGAATTTAAAACACGCAAATCAAATTCATCCCGAAAAAATCATCGGTTGGAATTTGCATAATGCCCAGTTCCATTCAAATAAGAAAC
>JBEIQI010000247.1:0-4669 GCA_040376605.1 Flavobacteriales bacterium
CAAATTTGGCAATGACAATGGGGGGATTAATATTTCACCAACTGCCTTGAGAGTTGATGTTTGCGGAAATATTTATGTATCTGGCTGGGGAGCAAATATTTTACAACCAACACCATTAAATGGAATGCCTGTTACTCCAGATGCATTTCAATCCTCCAATGGGGATGGGTTTAATTTTTATATCGCTGTTTTTAAAACCTATTTTGATGGTATTTTCTTTGGTTCTTACTTTGGAGGATCCTCTAGTCAAGAACATGTGGATGGAGGTACCAGTCGATTTAGTGATGATGGTTATATATATCAATCGGTTTGTGCAGGCTGTGGTAGCAACGATGATTTTCCTACCACTCCCGGTGCTTATAGCAATACAAACAATAGTAGTAATTGTAATAATGGATTATTTAAAATGCAGTTTCCTTTGCCAGCAGTTTCGGCAAGTATTACAGCACCTCCATCTGTTTGTAAGGATCGGTTAATTAATTTCACTTCTGGGGCAACCGGGGCCAATTATATACGTTGGTATTTTGGAGATGGTGATACTTCGTCACTTCAAAATCCTTCTCACCAATATTCCAATGAGGGAACGTATAATGTGGTATTGGTTGTGATTGATACCTCTTTTGTAACTTGTGTATCATTTGATACGGCGTTTTATACCGTAACTGTAATTGATGGTGATACGAGTTATTCATTACCTAATGTAGTCATTTGTTCTGGAGTTCAAGAGCAAATTGGATTTGCACCTGATTCCACTCATACTTATGCTTGGACACCTTCTTCATCCTTAACAAATAGCACACTTTCAAATCCCTTTGCATTTCCAACTGTAAATACCGTTTATACCTTATATGATAGCGATAGTGTTTGTACGGATACAATCACTCAAGCCGTGTTGGTAGATTTACCACCTAATGCTGATTTTAATTTCACTTCTTATATTTCTTGTTCTGGGGTTAGTCTGGTGCTCAATAACCTAACGACCAATGCTGATAGTATTCGTTTTTTTATGAATGGATTAGCCTTGTTTACGGATAGTATTACCTTGGATTGGTCAAGCTCTTATGTAATTACTTTATGGGCTTATAATGGTGAATGTTTGGATTCTACCTCCCAGGCATTTAATTCCGGAAATTTTGGAGATCTTTTTCAAATTACAATGCCCAACGTATTTACACCATTCGCTTCAGCAGGATTGAATGATCAATTTTGTCCGATAGGCCTAAATGGAGAGTATTGTTATAAGTTACACGTTTTTAATAGATGGGGAACCGAAATTTGGGAAAGCGAATATCAGGAACCTTGTTGGGATGGTCTGCATAAGGACACCGACGCCAAAGCTGTGGATGGTGTTTATTATTATGTGATAGAATTTCAGGGAGGTGATCAGGCTAGTTTTTTCCACCTGATAAGTCACCTTGACTAACTAAAATAAATTTTCGATGGCTTGAGCAAGGTTTCTATCTTTCTCAGTAATAATATCTCCTGCATCGTGAGTAGATAATTTAATGGTAACCCTGTTCCAACAGTTAGTCCATTCGGGATGGTGGTTCATTTTTTCGGACACAAAGGCTACTTTAGTCATAAATCCCCATGCTTGAGTAAAATCTTTAAATGTAAATTCTTTTACCAGTTGGTTATTGATTTCTGTCCAATCCGTTTGGTTCATATTCTTCTAGGTTAATTACTTTGCTTTTAGGTACGTAAATAAATCGGGTAATGGTGATTCCATTTTCAATTTCCTCCACAGGAACCTTTACATATTCTGAATCATCCTCCGAAATTTCCCATTCAAATTTTTTAGGTTTGGGTAATTCCTTTCTATAATAAATACTCATAATGAAGCCGGCCATAAATCCACTTAAATGACCTTCCCAGGATACTTGTTTTTGCAAAGGAAATACCCCCCAAATAATGCTACCATAAAGAAAAACAACGAGCAAGGATATAGATGCCAAACGATAGTTTTTACTCCATGCACCACTAAAAAATATATAGGCTGTTAATCCATAAATGATTCCGGATGCACCTATGTGAATATCAGGTCTGCCAATTAGCCAGGTCCAGAAACCAGTTAACACATAAATGAAAAGAAATACCCCGCCAAATTGCTTCTGATAAAAATAAAATAGAAATGAAGTTAGAATGAATAGGGGAGCGGTGTTACCCAATAAATGTTGCCAATCGGCATGCAAAAAGGGCATGGTGAATATACCATACCAATGAGAAAAAGTTCTGGGTAATACGCCATATTCGGATAATCGATGAAGGCTAGACCACTCATAAATAAAAACCATCCACGGTAGTAGGGTAAATAAAAAGCCTACAGCAATTGCAACAAAAATTGAATGTTGTTTTTTATCGGGTTCCTGATCCATACTTTCATGTAAAAGTAATTGGTTTCGCCTATATTAATTGTTATAGAAATTGATAATATCTTTAATATTGTTAAATGCTAATAACAAACCTGTGGTGATTTTAATGGTTCTTAAATCTGTTTAACAGTTGGTTGAAATTTTAAATAAATCATCAGCTCATATGCTTTATATGAATTTTTCGTAAGTGAAATAATTCAATATTAGAACGATAATTGCCAGTTGTTATTTAAAGGATATAGAAGAAATGAGAATGTCTATTTTTACGTTTTCAATGCAGATAGGTATCATCTTATTGCTAGATTAGGAAGGAAATTTTTTAACTACAAGGTTCGGTAATTTATTTTTTAGGGTATTTATTATTTTTCTTCATTTCTCTTTTTAGCTCTCTGGTAATTTCCTCCTTCATTTCTTGTTCTCTTTCATTCATTTCCTCTTCTACCTCTTCTTCAATTTCTTCCATTATCTCAGCTTTCATTTCATTATTTTTATCTGCCACAAACCATGATGCCAAGGTACCTGACAATACACCAAATAAGCCCACTCCTGTGCTCATGAGTAAAATTGCTATAACCCTGCCTTCCGTTGTAACGGGGTACCGATCTCCATAACCTACGGTAGTAATGGTAGTAAATGACCACCAAATAGCATCTTCACCAGTAAGAATATTACTTTCCGGTACAGTTTCAAATTGGAGAATGGCAATGGACGAAAAAATAACCATTAGAATAGCTATGATTGATACCGAAGTAAATGCTCCTTTCATTCTATTTGCAAATACGGCAGTAATAATATGTTTAACCGATCTAAAAGCTCTTAATAACCGAAGAATACGTATTATTTGAATAGCCCTTCCATATCTTAACAAACTAAATGTGGGGATAGAAGCGATGAGATCAATCCAACCCCATCGCATAAAACGAAGTTTATTCTCAGCTCTTGAAAAACGTATTGAAAATTCGATGATAAAAAACACACAAATCAAATTATCAATATACATGAGAACTTTTGAGATCTCTGGAGGCAGTTTAAAGAATGTATCAGCTAAAAGCGCTCCTAGCACATATATAGAGAGAATGAGAACAATAAGGTTAAGATAACTTATTGGAAGTTTTTTTGTAGTTAATTCTTTCTGTTGTGCTGTATTCTTTTTCATGGGTTGTTATTAAGAATAGACAGTACAAAATAGTAAAATATATCATTTTAATATTGACAAGAAATGTTACATAAGTACGATAGTCTTTGCAGCACTAGCCGGTTATCTAAGGAAATAAGTTCTTTTGGTTATTGTTAAAAGTAAACCTCCATCATAATTATTGATCACAGAGAATTATTACCATAGAGGATGAACTTCAATAACAAAACAACTACTAAAAGATTTAATAGAATATTGATTAAACTCGCAACTTCCTTGGTTATAAATTAACCGGCAACGTGCTTTTTAGAATCAGTAAGCCATTTACCATTTTTAAATTCACCTAAAATGATAATGTCTTTGGTTTTTTCGTATTCCTTAATTGCAGACAACATTTCTTCTTTGGTATCTCTAACAATTTTGATACCCGATTTGGCTCCTTTATTGCAAACTTCTATATAAAATCCATTTCTGAATTCTTTTGGTTTTACTGGAGGTCTTCCCATGATTATAATTTTAATTCAAAAAACTCGAAGATTGCTTGTCCAACCTTACTTTAAAAATAAACGGAGGAAAAGCTCCGTGAAATTTAGATATCCCAATATTCAAAGGTAACATTCAAAATTGTATACGCAAGTTTGAATGTTTGTATTATCATTTATTAAGCTTTTAGGAATGCCAGAATCTTTTCAACGCTGTCTTTTGCATCCCCATATAACATATCGGTATTGGATTTATAGAACAACGGATTTTCAACCCCTGCATAACCAGCTGACATAGATCGTTTCATCACAATAACATTTTCCGCTTTCCATGCTTCAATTACCGGCATTCCGTAAATTGGACTAGATGGATCATCCTGCGCTCCAGGATTAACTACGTCATTAGCTCCAATAACCATAACCACATTGGTATCAGGCATATCATCATTAATTTCATCCATTTCCAATACAATATCATACGGAACATTGGCTTCAGCCAATAATACATTCATATGGCCCGGTAAACGGCCTGCTACCGGATGTATTGCAAATCGTACATTTTTACCAGCTTTGCGAAGCGTTTGAACCATTTCGAAAATAGGATATTGGGCTTTTGCAACTGCCATTCCATAACCGGGTACAATTACAATTGATTTAGCTTCTTTTAATAACGTAGCTAC
>JBEIQI010000338.1:0-2625 GCA_040376605.1 Flavobacteriales bacterium
ATTCAATATTAGCGTTGATTAATTCTTGCCTACTATTGGCTAGCTTATTTTCAGCAGCAATATATTTATTGGTAGCATCCGCTAATTTTATTCTTCTGTCTTCTAAGTCTTTTAATGATATAATACCATCTTGGTTGTACATTTTTTTGGCCCTTTCATACTGCTCATTGGCAACTGATTCACCTACCTTGGTAGCTTGTACTTCGGAGCTATCAATAGAAACCTTCTTTTTAGCAATAGAAGCTTTATTTGAGGCCTGTTGTAATTTTAGATCAAGGTTATTTCTTTCAGCACCCTTTTGTCCACTAAGGGCCGCTATCTTCTGCTCATATGATAAAATCATATTGGTTTTAGCCTCTAATTGTTCCTTTGTACGAGAAAGTAAGTTAGGATCCCAGTATGTGTCTTTCGTTTCCGAAATAAATACAATGGTATCTCCGGCTTTTACAATATCACCTTCCTTCACATACCAAAATTCTATTCGGCCGTCAATAATTGAATGTATTTCCTGGGGCCTATCATAGGGTGTTAAGGTGGTTAACTTGCCGCTGGAACGAACGTTTTGGGTCCAAGGAAAAAATAAAATAATGATTCCAATACCAAATAAACTAACGATGGTATAAGCCAATACCTTTGCCGGTTTTGGATTTGTAACCATGTTGGCTGCCCCTGTTTTTTTATAATAAGTCTTCATAGTTTAAAACATTGAATAAAACATGGATTTTAAATATTGTTCTTTTCTGATGTCTTCAAATTTTCCATCGAATATGATGGTTCCTTTATCCATAACAATAACTCTATCACATTTTGAGGCAAAATCAGGATCATTACTAATGGCCATAACTGTTGTAGCTTCTCCTAAACCTATAATATAATCTACAATTTGTTTTCTGTGTTTAAAATCAAAGGTTTCTAAAAATTCCTCTAATAATAATAACCTAGGTTTTTCGGCAATACATCTGGCAAGTACAATTTTTGCTAATTCACTTTCTGGAATATTTGGATCTTCAGGGCTAAGCTCGGTTTCCAGACCTTTAGGTAATTTCATTAACATTGCATCAAGGCCAGTAAGTTCAATTGCCCACATAACGTCTTCCATAGGTATGTCTCTTCTACCCAGTGTTATATTTTCATATAAAGTACCTCTAAAAACCATTTCTTTAGCAAAATTTTGGGCAAGAAAATCGTGAAAACTTCGTAAATTAATATTGTTAATTGGTAAACCATTAAATATCATTAATCCATCGTAATTATTGTATAAGCCTGTTGTAATGGATAATAGAGAAGATTTACCGGATCCATTGGGGCCCGTTATACAAATTTTTTCACCAGGGTTTATCGTTAGTTTTATTTTTGAGAGAATCGGAATATTTGTTTTCATTGATTTATAACTCTCTATATTATAATCAATTTGCATCCCTTTTCCTGTATCGATATAATTGAATGGAACGCCATCAACCCTATCCAAAGGAAGTTCTGTTACCGAAGCTAGTTTATCTACGGATGTTAGCATATCGTAAATGTTTTCAAGACTCAGAATAACCTTTTCGATGGCGTTAAGAATTAAAATGATAATGATTTCTGAAGCAACAAATTGCCCAATATTAATTTGTTGCTGCATAATTAATACACTACCCATAATTAATAAAGTTCCGGTAACTAACATTTTAAACACCACCATATAACTAAATTGGGTGGCCAACACCTTGAAATGTTTTTTTCGGGCATCTACATAATTACTAACTAAGAGATCTGTTTTTTCTAATGGCAAATTGGTATTACCGGCTACCTTAAATATTCGCATGGTTCTGGCTATTTCCTCTAACCAAAAGGCCACTTCATATTTATATTTAGATTCTCTTACACTAGCCTTCATTCCAGCCGGACCGGTTAACCGAAAAATCAAATAAAATACCCCCAATAAAAAACCACCGAAAATGAGAAAAACAGGATGATAAATAGACAATAAAATGAGTCCGAATAAAATTTGAAGATTGGCCTGAGTAAAATCAATGAGAATTTTGGGAAGACTTTTTTGAATATTTACAGTATCAAAAAAGCGATTCATCAGTTCTGGTGCATATTTATCTATTAAAGCTTCCATTCTAATTTTAGGAGCTTTGTATGCAAACTCGAAGGCCGATCGAACGAAAATTCTCTGCTGAATAGTTTCAACTAGCCAAATCTGCATAATCTGCATGAGACCCGCTACAAGTACACCAAAAATTACCAGGGTGATGAGTAAAAATAAAGAGTTACTATATTGAGCTCCCATAACAAGGCCTACAATTGACTGTATACCCAATGGAAGGGTTAAACTCATTAATCCACCCAATATGGCATAGATATATAAGAATCCGATTTCCTTATTATCTGGCCTTAATAATTGGAACAATAAAGTAATAGGTGATTTTTTCTCATTACTTTTTTGCTTTTTATCCGATTTGTCGGAAGGCTCAAATAAACTTTTTGTTTTACTAAAAATATAAGCTGTGATTTCTCCTCTTTCATTCATTAATTCCATCTCTGGGATTGAATCCACTAATAATTTGGAATTCAAATGAAATTTATAGATTCGAGGAGGTGCATCTACTTTCGGTTCTAATAAATAAAGCCATTCAAAAC
>JBEIQI010000267.1:0-4128 GCA_040376605.1 Flavobacteriales bacterium
GCAAACATTAAAAGTCAAATGACAGCCATTAATGCAGGCGTGGATTTAGTTGTCGGCACTCCAGGTAGGTTAATGGACCTCATTTTAAATGGAACCATTCGCAGTACACTCATTAAAAAATTAGTAATAGATGAAGTAGATGAAATGCTAAATCTTGGATTTAGAACCCAATTAAAGAACATCATGGATCTATTGCCGGTTAAACACCAAACCCTCATGTTTTCCGCGACTATTACCGAGGAAGTAGAAGTATTGATTGATTACCATTCGAATGAATTGATAAAAGTTGAAGCGGCGGCAACCGGTACCCCACTTGCTAATATCAAACAAATAGCTTACGATGTTCCCAATTTTAATACAAAGGTAAATCTATTAGAATTTTTACTGAGCAAGGATGACACAATGAAAAAAGTGCTTGTTTTTGCCGGAAGTAAAAGAATGGCAGATATTTTAAACACCAAAATAGCGGCAAAATTCCCCAATGAAATTGCAGTTATACATTCCAATAAAACGCAAAATATTCGTTTTAAAACCGTGGATGATTTTGAAAAAGGAGCTTGTAGAATATTAATTGCCAGTGATCTTATTGCTCGTGGTTTAGATATCAGCAATGTTACCCATGTAATTAATATGGATGTTCCCAATATTCCTGAAAACTATATGCATCGGATTGGACGAACCGGACGGGCCGATCAAGCAGGGGTTGCAATAACCTTTATTACGGATTTAGAAAAATCTCGTCAAATCCAGGTAGAAGAGCTCATGGATATGAAAATACCCATACATGAACTTCCCGATGAGGTGCCGATTTCATATACCTTATTGCCTGAAGAACAACCCACCATTAAAATGAAAATATTGGAGGTTAGAAGGCCCAAAGTGGAAGCAAAAGGAAAATCTTTTCATGAGAAAAAAGAGAAAAATAAAAAAGTGAATGTAAAGGTATCCAGAGAGGATAAGAAAAAAATAAAGTACGGAAAAAAATATAGAAAAGAAAGATAAATTTCCTATCGATGAACTCCCTCCCCTACTATATGGTCCGACCTGGATATGGTTCAAAAGAACTGCTCATTGAATTTGGAGGACCCAAAGACGTAAGCACCATCATTCAACATGTAATTCAATTATTAAATAACAATGGATTTACCATGATTGGAGTTCAAGATAATTTTGGAAGTGATGAATATTGTTATCAGTTAACCTCTTCTCATGGTAACATAACCATAAGTATTGATACGTGGGATTTTGTTTTTATTCATGGAGATAATAATCAGGAGGATATTCATAGGATTGATGAAATACTAAAAACGTCTAGTCAATTTATTAAGAAAGAAGTCGATTTTGAAAAATATAAAAAAGCGAAAACTGCTAAAGATAGCACTCAATCAGCTGATGAATAAAGCAGATAAATAAAAAATGTTATTAGCAGAACATAATGATATAGTCAATCAATAATCAAAGTTGAATTTACTATTGAACATTAAATTAATGGGTATATTTAGGAATGAAGAATTTACTATCGATAATACTAGTTTTGGCTCTATTAAACAGCTGCCAAACTTCCGAAAAAAAAAAGGATAAGTCTTCAACGATTGCTTCCAATCAAAATGATGTTAGCAATAAAAGTGAATCAAAAGAACTTAAAATATTTCTTCAACATTATGAGGACATTTTTAAAACCCAGTTTTATGGTTCTCGATGCCCAGGTGCAGCCGTAGCAATAGTAAAGGATAGTTCGATAATTTATCTCAAAGGATTTGGAATCAAGTCTGTTAACTCAAGCGATTCAATTAATGTGAATACTGTGTTTAGAATTGCCAGCTTATCAAAAGGATTTACGGCCGTATTGGTATCTATTTTGGTAGATCGTGGTATATTAAACTGGAATGATAAAGTGGTGGATTATGTACCTTATTTTGCTTTAAAGAACCCGGAACAAACCCAACGAATTCAAATAAAGCATCTTTTATCCCATTCAACTGGCCTCCCCAGGCATAGTTTAATTGAGTTAATTGAAGATGGACAAACCATGGAGCAAATGATCCCTAAATTAAAACGAGTAAAATTAGAGGGCAAAGAGGGTGAATTCTTCGGATATCAAAATACCACCTTTTCAATCATTCAGGAAATAATCAAAATTAAGACCACTAAAAGCCTAGAACAATGGATCAAAGATGAAATCTTCCTAAAAGCAGGAATGAAAAATGCCAGTATGAGTTATCAGGAAGTTATGGATGAATCCAACAAATCGATGCCCCATGAACGTAAATCAAATGGAGAATGGAAAGTTAGAGAAATTCATAGTAACTATTATAATACAGCTGCTGCAGGTGGTATTAATGCCTCTATTAGCGATATGGCGAATTGGTTATTGGTTTTGCTTGGCAATAGACCCGACATTACCCCACCTGGTAGTCTTGATTTTATTTTTACTCCTTTCATTAATCATGAAGGTCTTAACTATTTTGAAAGCTGGAGTGGAGTTACTAAATCCGGATATGGAATGGGTTGGAGAGTCCTTGAATATCATGGACACAAGGTTGTATGTCATGGAGGTTATGTTAATGATTATCGTGCTGAAATTGCAGTGGATTTTAATAGCAAGATTGGAGTTTGTTTTTTGTTTAATGCCCAAACGCCCTATTCAAATATTGCAGTACCCAACTTTTTAGAAACCTATTATCTTTATGAAGAGCTAACAAGTCCTAAATAATTTAATTAAAATGTTAGAATAAGGTATAAATAAAAGATCCAACAACAGAGGTTTCAGAAACCACCAGAATGATACCCATCAATACGAATATGGTAATTACAGGGATGAGCCAAAATTTTCGTTTAGCCCAAAGGTATTTTAACAATTGAATAAATATCCTAAATCTTTCCATTTATCCCATGCTTTTATAATCCTTGTTAATATAAATTTTAGTTGTCCAATTGGTTGCTTTATTGATTGGTTTTGAACTAAAACTATTAATAACGAAAAATAATGGTGATAAAATTATAAAATATACCAATATAAGAAGTGTTCCAAAAATGATTTTTCCAATAACTCCAGAAACGGCAAACCACAAACGAACTATATAATTACCCCAGAAATCAATTACAACAAAAGATACCAGGAAAAAAATCAGGGTATACACTTCCCATTGATAATCGATAAAATTAACATGTAGTTTAATATATCTTGTATAATAGTATATCCCTAGTAATACCAATAACACCAGTGAAAACTGAAAACGATCCTTCGTTTTAATTGGCTTTACCCAAGTATTTTTAAAATGATTAATCAGCTGCATAGGTTATCATTTTAATTTTTTTTCGAACCTTCTCCATATCAAACTCCTTGTCTACCCAAATAGAATTATTAAAGACTAATTGATCAATATCAGTATATAAAAGAACCCTTAAAGCGTCTAAAGGAGATTCTACGATGGGCTCCCCCCTAACATTAAACGATGTATTAATTATTGCCGGACAATTTGTTTTATGATAAAATGAAGTAAGCACTTCAAATATTTCAAGATTGTTCACTTCATTTATAAGCTGAATTCTCGCGGTACCATCTTGATGAATAACTGCCGGCATGATTAATTCAGCTCCATTTTTAGATTTTGCGGTAACCATCATGGTATCATAGTTGGCTGAATATAATTCAAAATAATGGGAAGCTTCTGATTCCAAAATCATTGGGGCAAAAGGACGAAAGGTTTCTCTTAATTTAATCTTTTCATTAAGAATGTCCTTCATAGAAGCTTTCCGCGGATCTGCTAATATAGATCTACTTCCCAAGGCTCTGGGTCCAAACTCCATGCGGCCATTAAACCAACCTATAATTTTTCCCTCAGTTAATTTATCAGCAACAAGTTCAGATGAATTTATGATCTCCTTATACGGAATTTCATAGCTTTCCAAAAATGATTTTATATCCTTGTTTTGATAATTGTTTCCAAGGTAGACGGTTGATCCAACTTCATCACATTTTTCCTTTTGATGAAAATGATACCAGCCTAAATATGCGGCACCAACTGCTGAACCGGCATCACCGGGAGAAGGATAGAAATAATGGTTCTCGAAAATATTAGCTTCAACCAGCTTTTGATTAAGTTTACAATTAAGGGCCACTCCACC
>JBEIQI010000354.1:0-2230 GCA_040376605.1 Flavobacteriales bacterium
TACCTGGAGTAGCAATACCATCTGCCATCCAATGGTAAATATGATGAACATGCATTTGACCTAAAATAAATAACAACATCATAAAACTTAAACCCCAAGGCAAATACATGGTAACTGCTTCGATAATTCTTTTAATAGTAGTTGACCAACCTGATTCAGCTGCATATTGCAAGCCTAAGAAAAAAGCTGCTGCCAATGATAAGGCCATAAAGAAAAAAGAACCAGCAAATACGTTGCTCCAAGCTCTGTTTAGATGATAATTAGCATCGCCCTCAACATGATCTGTTAAAAACATGGCTATAATAGATATTAAGCCAACAGCCATAAAAATAAAAGCAGTTAATTTTGCTTTTGAAGGAAATATAAAATTTAATTTTTCAGTATTCATAATCTCTCTTAAATCTTAATTAATATTATTTATCTAGGAGCAACAACTTTTAAACTATCAGTTGGCGCAACCTTTGGACCTTGTAATTTTTGAACATAATAAACTAATTTCCAACGTTCTTCTTGAGTAAGCTGGCTAGCATGTGAACCCATAGATCCTTTTCCGTATGTAATGGAATGGAAAATTTTTCCTTCAGGTAAATTTTTTAATGGCCCATCATATGCTGGAGGCGGACCAGGCAATTTTGCTGAGACTTTACCATCTCCTGCTCCGGCTGCACCATGACAGTGAATACAAAACTTACTAAATAATATTTCCCCCTCCTTTTCAAAATCTGCCCGATATAAATCAGCATTAAATGGATTATGCAGATTTAATCCAGCTTTTTCGTATCCTTCAGGAGTATTGGGGTATGCGTAAGGAAGATATCCTCTAGCCACCGAACCAGATACAGGTTTCATTGCATTATTTATGGTATCTCCATCAACAGTATGAACGCTGTAGTATTCTAAAGATGGCGAACGATACATATCCGGCATAAATTCTACACCTGGACTGTTTGCATCTTTTTTACCACAAGATGAAAACCCTGCCATTAATAGCGCAACACATGAAGTGGCAAGGGATAATTTGATGGTTTTGTATTGTCTTTTCATTATTATAATACTAATGTGTTTCTTCTAAAGTATATTTTGGTTCAACAACGTAAGATTTAATTTGATTTACCTCTTCAGCACCATTTTCTTTTAAAATAACCTCAGCTCTTTTTGCTTGATCGTCGTTTAAATCTAAATAAACTAAAAACTTATCATCTGTAGTTCTTGGATCGGGATTTTTTGCTTTTGCACCAGGAACTAACCAACAACGGAGAAAATAAGTTAATGCCATTCCATGTGCTGCACAAAACACAGTACTTTCGAAAGTAATTGGAATAAAAGCGGGAATGTTAAAATAATATTGCCAATTTGGTTTACCACCAACATCATTTGGCCAATCAGAAATCATCATGTACCACATCATTAAAGTAGCTAAACCTAATCCAGTTAAACCATATATAAATGCACAAATTGCAATACGGGTTCTAGGTAAACCTATCAGAGAATCTAAGCCGTGAACAGGCATTGGAGAAAATACATCTTTAATTCGAATGCCAGAAGCTCTCAATTTTTTTATTGCCTCCATCATTGGCACTTCGTCGCCAAAAATTCCGTGAATAATATGTTTATTAGTTGCCATTTTTATATAATTTCAAATAATTAGTGATGTGCATGGGTTGATGCTGATTTTTTTTGACTTTCGCCCGAAGATTTTAAAATAGTTTTTAATTCTGCTTGAGCAATAACAGGGAAAAAACGAGAAAATAATAAAAAGAAAGTGCCAAACATACCTATTGTTCCAACAAAAATGCCAATATCTATGAATGAGGGTGAGTATGTATTCCATGATGATGGAACATAGGTGCGACATAATGTTGTTACAATAATTACAAATCGCTCAAACCACATTCCTATATTTACGACAATAGATAAAATAAAAGTAGCTATAATAGAAGTTCGGATTTTCTTGAACCAAAATAGTTGAGGAGACACAACATTACAACCCATCATAATCCAATAAGACCATGCTAAAGGACCAGTTGCTCGGTTTAAAAAAGCATATTGTTCCCATTCTACACCAGAATACCAAGCCACAAATAATTCTGTTAAATAGGCAACGCCTACAATAGAACCTGTAACTATAATTACAATATTCATGTATTCAATGTGCTTAATTGTAATGTATGATTCTAATTTGTAAATTTTTCTAACTACTAGCATTAAGGTTAAAACCATAGCAAATCCA
>JBEIQI010000135.1:0-7985 GCA_040376605.1 Flavobacteriales bacterium
AGTTTCTGGTAGTTGATCAAGTGCTTTTTGTAATTGTTCGTCGTTAGGTGCTATTCCATGCCATTTATGAGAACCCATCATATAATCTACTCCGGCTCCCATTTCGGTATGCATTAAGATAACGACTGGTTTGCCTTTTCCTGTATATGTTGCCGCATTTTTGAGGGTTTTCACCACATCATTCATGTCATTTCCATTCATGGTTAATACTTCCCATCCAAAAGCTTGCCATTTTGCATTTAAGTCTCCCAAACTTAGCACGTCATCGGTACTTCCATCAATTTGCTGACCGTTAACATCCACCGTAGCAATTAAGTTATCTACTTTTTTGGCAGATGCATACATCATGGCTTCCCAAATCTGACCTTCTTCTAATTCCCCATCCCCATGTAAAGTATATACTAAATGAGGATCATTATTGAGCTTTTTAGCCAATGCAGCGCCGATGGCCGCAGATAAGCCTTGTCCTAATGACCCGGAAGCCATCCGAACGCCCGGAATATGTTCTGCCGTAGCGGGATGCCCCTGTAAACGGGTATTTAATTTTCTAAACGTGGCCAGTTCCGCCGCTTCAAAATATCCTTTACGAGCTAAAACGCTGTACCAAACCGGTGAGATATGACCATTGGATAAAAAGAAGATATCTTCATTTTTACCGTCCATATCAAAAACAGGCGCATTGAGCTTCATTGCATCAAAATAAAGAGCCACCAAAAAATCGGCACAACCCAAAGATCCACCTGGATGGCCGGATTGGCAGCCATGCACCATTCGTACAATATCTCTTCTCACCTGGTGGGAAATACTTTTTAATTCGTCTTCAGAAGGCATAATACAATCAATTAATTGGCTGTAAAAGTATAAGAAGGAACTGGTATTAATTGTACTTTTTATGATTTATAATTCACAAAATGGACCTCGCAATTGTGAATAAACTAAAATCTGTATATTGTACTGAGTTTTGAAAAGGCCCAACATGAAAAAAATCGTTTTTATTACCCTTGCTATGCTCTGTATTTTACAAACCAGGGCAACTCATATTGTAGGAGGTGAACTTAATTACCTTTATTTAGGCAGCGATCAATACCGCATCGAACTCAACGTATATTTTGATTGCCTTACCGGAAGCCCATCAGCCATCCTTGCAGATAGTTTGAGTCGTATCGGAATTTTCGATGAAAATGACATCATGGTGCAACAAATCGATATCTCTTATGGAGGACCAGAATTTTTAAGTGGATTAAACTATGCCTGTATTGTAAGTCCGCCCAACCTTTGTGTAATGAAAAGGACTTATATCGACACCGTAAGTTTACCCAATATCACTGGTGGATATACCCTAGCCTTTCAGAGATGCTGCAGAAACAACAGTATCATCAATATCACAGCACCGGGCAGCGAAGGGGCTACCTTTTGGACCACTATTCGAGATACCGCCATACAAGGAACCAATAGTAATCCTGTATTTAACAACCTTCCACCCATTGGTCTTTGTGTAGATGCTCCCTTTGTATGGGACCACTCTGCCACTGATATAGATGGAGATTCGTTGGTCTATGAACTCTTCCAACCCTACTCTTATGTAGGTGCTGCAGGAAATGTACAACCCAATCCAGTTGTAAACCCACCCTTTACCAATGTAACCTGGCAGGCAACTTATTCCACACCGGATATGATGGCAACGGTTCCACCCCTCACCATTAATTCCCAAACTGGTCAAATTAATGTTACTCCGGATGCATTAGGTCAGTATGTGGTGGGTATTATGGTAAAAGAATACCGCAACGGAGTTCAAATTGGAGAAACCAGAAGGGACTATCAATTTAATGTGGTACAATGTAATTTTACGGTGGTTTCTGCATTTACGGCTCCCGTTTATAATTGCTCCAATACCGTAGATTTTGTGAATAACAGTGCCGGTGCCGATGGATATATTTGGGAATTTGGAGATACCACCACTGCCGGATTGGATACTACCAGCATCTTATCCCCTAGTTATACCTATCCCGGACCCGGTGAATATTTTATCACCTTAATTGCCTTGGATACCAACTGTACCGACACATTTGAAACTTCTATTGTAATTTTACCTGACTTCTACTTAAATGCCCAATTAGATACTACGGTTTGCCCTGGATCAAGTTTCCCGGTAGGAGAACCTAATGCAGGCCCTTATCCTTGTACATATACATGGACCCCTCCCACCTGGTTAAGTAATACTACCGTTCAAAATCCGATCACCACACCCGGAAATGATATCGTCTACTATGTATCCAAAACAGTAGGAAATTGTACCCAAACGGATACCGTGAATGTCGTCGTCGTTGACCTGGAACCTACCGATTTTATTTATTCCATGAGTCAGACTTGCGAAAATGTATTAGTCCAAACAGCGGTCAACGATTCCTTGAATCAGTTTAATAATTTCTTTTGGACTTTTGCGGATTCACCCACCAGCATCGATACAGTACTCAATCTAAATCCTGCCAATGATGTTACTAATTTAGGTGATACCCTATTGGTGCATGTTGAATACCTTAACTCAGGTTGTGTTATTCAATTTGATACAGCGCTGGTTACCCCCGCCAACCTCATTAGCTTTAAAGATCCAACTCCCAATGTATTTACACCTAATGGTGATGCCATTAATCCTTGTTTCGAGGTAAGTTTGCTGCCTCCTGGTGAATTACGTTGTTTTACCCTTTATATTTACAATAGATGGGGAGTTAAGATCTACGAAAGCAAAGAAGGAAACTGCTGGGATGGTAAGGATTTAAATGGAACTCCAATGACCGAAGGAGTCTATTATTATGTAATAGAATCCAATACCTACAACAAAAGCGGGTTCCTGCATCTGTTTTTACCCAACTAAGGTCAGGTCGTTTGAAATAAAATGGGGTATTAGGCAAAAACTTAATATGCTTTTTTTCCCATTTCAACTTTGGATTTTTACATTTGCCCGAATTGAAAAGATTAGTCATCATACGACATGCAAAATCGAGCTGGGCAAATGCCTTGCTGGATGACTTTGATCGTCCACTCAACGAAAGGGGTAAAACAGATGCTCCCCTAATGGCTAAAAAGCTAAAGGAAAAAAAAGTGGTACCTGAACTAATTATCACCAGTCCGGCCAAAAGGGCCAATGCCACTGCCAAAAGATTTGCAAAAGTTTTTGATCTCAATAAAAAACATATTTGGAAAGAACCCAAATTATATCTCGCCACTGAAACCACCTTATTAAAAATTGCCAAACAAATAGACGAGAAGTATAATGTAGTTTTTATGGTAGGTCATAATCCGGGCATAACCAATTTCGTTAACTATTCATCCAATCTGGAAATAGATAATGTACCCACTTGCGGAGTAACCGTATTAGAAGTAAGCAGCTGGAACAAACTGGGAAAAGAAAAAGCCAAGGCGGTTTATTTTGATTACCCCAGTAATGTGAAGTAATCCTATCTAAATTCCATCATTAAGTTTCATTATTAATTGATTAGCTTTGGGGCCAGTTATGGCAGGATTCCAGCATAAAAAACAATTTGGTCAACATTTTTTAAATAATGATACGGTGGCTTCATCCATCGTGGATGCATTTTTTGAAGCTTGCACCACGCGTCAAATACTTGAAATTGGTCCGGGTGAAGGGGTTTTAACCAAATACCTCCTTAAAAATAATGACCATGAACTATTTATCAGCGAAATTGATCGGGATATTATTCCATTAATTGCCGAAAAATTTAAGGTGGATTCAACCCATCTTATCCAAGGGGATTTTTTACAAATGAATTTTGATACTCATTTTACCAACGAATTTTCAATTATTGGGAACTTCCCCTATAATATTTCTACTGAAATCGTCTTCAAAATTATTCAGTATAGAGATCGTATTCCTATGATGACTGGTATGTTTCAGAAGGAAGTGGCAGAAAGAATTGCGGCTAAACATGGCAATAAAACTTATGGAATAACGAGTATCCTAACCCAAGTTTTTTATGAGGTGGATTATTTAATGACCGTAGATGAAAATGAATTTACACCACCACCCAAAGTAAAGTCAGCCGTGATCCGTTTTAGAAGAAAAACAGAACCGGTTGAAGACCTAGAACCAAAATTTTTCTTTCGCATAGTAAAAGCAGGATTTAATCAAAGAAGGAAAACTTTGAGAAATTCGTTAAAAAGTATAATTTTGCAGCCAGAAAGGCTCGATGAAGCCATCTTAAACAAACGAGCCGAACAGCTTTCTGTAGAAGAATGGGTTAATCTTTCCAAGCAAGTAAAACTTCAACTATAAAATGGACATTCCCCGACAATGCAACATAAAATCACCAATGAGCTTATCGAAAAGCTTCAGGATGGCATTCGGGAGAAAAACGAAGCCTTAATTCTGGAGTTCATTGGAGAACTGCATCCAACGGACATTGCTGAAATTTTTGATGAAATAAGTGTAGAGGAAGCCAAATACCTGTATACCCTTATTGATGAAGAAAAAGCTGCAGAGGTTATTGCCTGGATGGATGAAGATTCGCGGGAAAAATTCCTTGCTCAATTATCCTCCAAAGAAATTGCCGAACAGTTTGTAGAAAATCTAGACTCGGATGATGCTGCAGATATATTATCTGAACTTTCGGAAGAAAGGCAGCGTGAAGTAATTTCCGAAATTCAGGACAGAGAAATTGCCGATGATGTTACCGATCTTTTGAAATATGAAGAGGATACAGCGGGTGGAATCATGGCAAAAGAGTTGGTTAAAATTAATGTGAATTGGAGTCGCGAAAAAGTCATTCAGGAAGTTAGAGAACAGTCTTATGATATAGATAATATCTACACTACTTATGTTGTAGATGACCATGATAAACTATTAGGAATACTCCCCTTAAAAAAATTACTTATTGAACCGGAATCTTCGAAAATCGAAGATATGTATAACGACAAGATTCAATTTATTGATGTAAACGCCAGTAAAGAATCGGTGGCCGATGTGATGCAGAAATACGACTTGGTAGTGATTCCGGTAATCGATAAAATGGGCAGATTAGTGGGCAGAATTACCATTGATGACGTGGTAGATATCATTACCGAAGAGGCTGATAAAGATTTTCAATTGATGTCGGGTTTAACCGAACAGGTAGAATCCGATGATAAAATTTGGATCTTAACACGTGCCCGAATGCCTTGGTTGGTGGTTGGTTTATTAGGTGGATTGGTGGGAGCTCGTGTAATCAGCTCCTACGAAGATCAATTACATATTTATCCTGAAATGGCCTTTTTTACTACCTTAATTGCGGCCATGGGCGGTAATGCAGGTGTACAATCATCGGCTATTATTGTGCAAGGACTTGCCAACAATACCCTAAGAAAAGGTGATACCTGGAATAAATTTTTAAAAGAAATATCCGTAGCTTTTTTAAATGGAATTGTTCTTTCGGCCATCGTATTTGTTTATGGATTTTTTACCGAAAGTCTTCCATTAGCAATTACCATTAGCTCAGCCTTGATGATTGTAATTATCGTAGCATCTGTATTAGGTACTTTTATCCCATTAACATTAAATAAATTTAAGGTAGATCCAGCATTGGCTACCGGTCCTTTTATTACTACCCTCAATGATATTACCGGAATCTTTATCTACTTTATGATTGGTAGATTGATGTATGGAATGTTTACCTAATTTAATAATAGGTATTGTTAACTATATTTCCATTCACCGAAGGCAAGGGTTTAGTAAAATTGTTTCTTTCAAATTTATTATCCCCCAACTTAATAATATTGCTGTAATCGTTGGTAAAATTACCGGTTTTATTATCTCTAAATACGGAGGTATTAATGGTAACCCCGGATGATTTAGGCGTGGTTTGTTCATATTCGTAATTATCGTAATAACTATCATCGATTCTAAAGAAATGAAAGTCCGAATACTCATAGTCGTTACTACCATTATTTTTTTCAAACACACAGGTTTTAAAGTTAACCGTTTTACATCCTGAAATAGTGATTAAATCGAACATACCCGTTTCGCGAAACCTGGTTTTAATAAAATTGAGGTTGGTTGATCCGAATAATTGTAACAATCCATAGGTGCATTTATAAATATCACATTTCTCCACGGTAACATTTTGGGTATTATAAATTCCCATTCCATAAGTACCGCTGCCAAACATTTTACAATTGGTTACTTTAACATTTTTACAGCTGTCTAAATATATAACTCCACCTGTGCAATAACCATCAACAGTATGCCCCAGCGTGTAATTGTCCAATTGAATATTTTCACATTTATAAAATTTCATTACCCAGGTATATGAAGGCTTAACCAAAACACGGGCATTACCCTTTCCAATAATCTTTAAATTAGATACATTAGAAATAAGAATTTGTGAGCCATCATATTCGTCTTCCCAAGTAACAAAACTGAAACCTTCGCCACTAACACTGGATAAATCATAATCGCCTGGATTTAAATAAATCGTTTTGTTAGGGCCAATACTATTTAATAGTTCTTTGGGCGTTGATACAGTAACCGTTGTTTGAGCCGATGCGATCGAAACTACGAACAAACTCATGAAGATTGATTTGATTGAGGTCATTTTTAGGTTTTATTGGAAAATAAAAGTATCAATTAAATGAGAGTTTCTCTAATTTTGGCCCATGAAAATTCTTCTCAAGTATTTAAAGCCCTATAAATGGCTTATTTTCCTTACTTTACTTTTGGCTGCTATTAATACCGGATTCTCCATGATCGATCCGATATTATTGGGTAAATTAGTCACCTTAGCCAATAATTATTCAATTAACACCGAAGCTTCCGATAGTTTTTTATGGAGTTTCCGCTTCTCCAAACCAGGGGTAATATTTATTCTTCTCATGTCGATTAGTGTTGCCATGGTAAGTAGAATTGCCAAAAACTTTCAGGACTATTTTTTAAATGTAGTGATTCAAAAGTTTGGGGCTTCTGTTTTTACCGATGGACTTCGACATGCCATGAAACTACCTTATCAGGAATTTGAAGATCAGCGAAGCGGAGAAACCCTTTCTATTTTAACCAAAGTAAGAATTGATGTAGAAAAATTCATGAACTATTTAATCAATGTTCTGTTTGGAATTATTGTTGGTGTCGTTTTTGTATTTGTTTATGCCGCCCTTTTTATTCACTGGAGTATTCCGGTTGCTTATCTGTTAGGAATTGTTGTATTGACCTTTATAACCAATGCCCTCAGCAAAAAAATAAAGGCCATTCAAAAAAAAATTGTAGGACAAACTACGGCTTTGGCAGGATCTACCACCGAATCGTTGCGGAATATTGAGTTGGTAAAAAGTTTAGGACTTACGGATCAAGAAGTAAATAGATTAAATAAAAACACATTTAAAATTCTAGGCCTCGAATTAACTAAGGTTAAACGTATTCGAAGCATTAGTTTTATTCAAGGGACCTTGGTAAACACCCTGCGTCAGATTATTCTTTTTATTTTAATGTATTTAATATTTGGGCATAAAATGGATGCCGGACAATTGGTAACCATGCAAATATTTTCATTTTTTGTTTTTGGTCCCTTGCAGGAAATTGGGAATATTATTTTATCTTATCGGGAAGCTGAAGCCTCTCTGAATAATTTTCATAAGTTGATGGATAAAAAGCCGGAGTCTGTTCCCACCCATCCGCAACTCTTGGGCACGGTTACCAAATTGGCTTTTCAATCGGTTAGTTTCCAACATCAAACCTCCTCTTATAAAGCAATAGATAACATCAGTTTTGAGGCCGAAGCCGGGGAAACCATTGCATTTGTAGGTCCTTCTGGTTCAGGTAAAACCACCTTGATGAAATTATTGGTGGGTTTGTATAAATGCCAGGATGGACATATTATTTATAATGAATTAGATTCGAATGAAATTAGTTATGATGACTTGAGAAATCAAATTGGATTTGTAACACAAGACACTCAATTATTTTCAGGAACCATTAAAGAGAATTTATTATTTGTAAATCCAAC
>JBEIQI010000353.1:0-2248 GCA_040376605.1 Flavobacteriales bacterium
AATATTAGGACTAGTAGCATCATTCCTCCTATTATTTTTGTTAGACTTGAGTTTGTTTCTGCTACGACCGGCATTTCATCAAAAAATGATCGAGGCCGACGTACTATTTGCCATCTCCATCATTATTAGTTTGGTATTAGCCAGAACCTTCATCAAAAAAGAAGACAAACACGAATTAGGAAAAGGATTTCTATTCTCTGCATTTATTTGGGGAGCCTTTTATGTATTTTTATTCCATATCAAGCATTATACAACCCTATTTTTTAACTCTTGAGCCCTAAAAAAATATATGCAATTATTGGAGAAGCCTCTGGTGATCTTCATGCATCAAATTTAATTAGAGAACTCAAGTTAAAAGGCGATTATGAGATAATGGGAATGGGAGGAGAATTAATGCAAAAAGAAGGAGTCAACATTCTGCATGATTATAGGGAAGTAAATTATATGGGGTTTATTGATGTTATTAAAAACCTCAGGACCATCCTAAACAGAATACAACTTTTAAAAAAAGAAATAAGTTCAATAAAACCCGACGCTGTTTTATTAATAGATTTTCCGGCATTCAATTTACGTATTGCCAGGCATTGTAAAAAAATCGGGATCAAGGTAATTTATTATATATCACCTCAAATATGGGCATGGAAACAATCACGGGTTAAACAAATCAAGGAGAATGTAAATGAAATGATAACTATTCTTCCCTTCGAAAAAGCCTTTTATAAAAATTTTGGAATGGATGTACATTATGTTGGCCATCCTTTGCTAGATGCACTTAAAAAATATCCGTACCATCAAGATTTTATTGAACAACTAAAAAATAAGGCAAACGGAAAAAAAATAGTTGCCTTGTTGCCGGGTAGTAGAAAATCCGAAATAGCCTCCAAACTACCCATCATGCTGGCCCTTGCCGATAAATATAAAAACAACTATCATTTTGTAATTGCCGGCGCACCGGGAGCCAATCGTGAATTGTATGGGAATACTAGCCATGATATTTATTTTGGAGAGACGTACAATATCCTAAAATCATCGGATGCGGCCTTAGTAACTTCAGGCACGGCTACTTTGGAAACAGCCTTACATATGGTACCACAAGTGGTATGTTATAAAACCAGTGAATTTAACTATCAGGCCGGAAAGAGATTGATAAAAGTGAAATATATTTCATTGGTTAACCTGATACTAAATAAACCTGCGGTCACCGAATTGATCCAGCATGATTTAAATATGGTACGATTAGAAAAGGAATTCCTGAACATGATGGGTGAAGGCAAAGAGCAAATAATAAATGACTATAAAAATTTAATAGAGTTGCTAGCCCTGGAAGGTGCATCTGAACGGGCAGCTGAAATTATTAATAAATCCATGTTATGAAATTTAAACTATTCTCCCTTTCCCAATCACTTCCGTATTCCAATGGTATTGCGGAAAAGTGCCAGCTCAAAATTGGGAATATGAGTACCCAGGTATTTTCGGATGGTGAAATAAATGTGGTATTTGAGGAATCTATTCGAGGAGAAATTGTGGTATTGGTTGCTCAGGTACAACTTCCATATCATAATCTATTTGAATTATTTGTTGCCATAGATGCTGCACGAAGGGCTTCGGCAAAGGAAATTATTTGCGTGATCCCCTATTTACCACATAGCAGACAAGAAAGAAAAGATGACACCCGGTCGGCTATTTCCTCCAGGCTCATCGCCGATTTTTTAGAACATGCCGGTGCCGACAGAGTCATCACCTTAGACATGCACAGCACAGCCATCATGGGTTTTTACAAAATCCCTATCGATCATTTATCCATGCATAATGTTTACATTAATCATATCAAACAAAATTACACCATCGATCGATTATGTTTATGTAGCCCTGATTTTGGTGGCTTAAAAAGAATCAAAGCCTATAAATCAGTTCTCAATTGCGATATGGCAGTAATTCATAAGGAACGACTCAGTCCCAATCAAATCAATAGCATGGAAGTTATTGGAGATGTTAAGGATAAAGATGTTGTGATTGTGGATGATATGATTGATACTGGTGGCACCTTATGTAAGGCCTCCGAAATATTAAAAATTCAAGGGGCCAAATCCGTTAATGCCTATTGTACTCATGGTGTATTATCTGGCAAAGCATTAGAAAATATTGAAAAATCTTCCATCGATCTTTTATATATATCAGATACGATCCGTCAGGAAAATCTCCCTAATAAAATTAAAGTAGTAAGCAGCATTGATTTGGTTTCGAGAGC
>JBEIQI010000066.1:0-13139 GCA_040376605.1 Flavobacteriales bacterium
GGCCCGAACCTTCGGTAGAATTGACAAAGGGAAAGCCTTTTGGAGATCGGTAATTCGAGAAATTGATAAACTCGGTATGAGTTCTATTCTTATCGTTTCCATTATTTCGCTTTTTATTGGGGCCGTTATTTCTATTCAACTCGCCGTTCAAATTGAATCCCCATTAATTCCCAAATTTACCATTGGGTTTGGTACCAGGGATACTGTAATTTTAGAATTCTCCTCAACGGTTATCGGACTCATCCTAGCAGGTAAGGTTGGGAGTAATATTGGATCTGAAATTGGAAGTATGCGTGTTTCTGAACAAATTGATGCGTTGGAAATTATGGGTGTAAATTCTGCCAATTATCTTATTCTACCAAAAATTGTAGCCGCTTTAATTATCAATCCTATACTTACCATTATCAGTATGATATTAGGTATCTTAGGAGGGTACATAGCTTGTGTAGCAAGCGGCTTATTGGATAGTGATACATTTATTTATGGGGCTCAATATTATTTTAAGCCTTGGCATATGTATTATTCTTTAATTAAAAGTGTAGTATTTGCCTTTATCATAACTTCTATTTCTTGTTTTAGAGGATATTATGTGGAAGGTGGTAGCGAAGAAGTTGGAAAAGCAAGTACAAAGGCTGTAGTTAATGCGAGTATTAGCATCCTTTTGTGGAATTTAATTCTTACCGTTTTATTGTTATTATGATAGACGTACAAAACATCCACAAATATTTTGGACCCAATCATGTACTTAAAGATGTGAGTGTAACCTTTGATGAAGGAAAGTGTAACTTGATTATTGGCCGAAGTGGATCTGGGAAAACTGTTTTGATGAAATGTTTGGTTGGATTATTTACCCCAGAAGAAGGAGCTATTCTTTACGACGGAAGAAACTTTGCAGAGGCTACGAACGCAGAAAAGAAAAAAATTCGACAAGATATTGGAATGGTATTTCAAGGTGGAGCCTTATTTGATTCATTGAACTGTGAAGAAAATGTATCGTTTCCATTAACGATGTTTACCAATATGAGTAAATCCGAAATAAAGGATCGTGTAAATTATTGCATGGATCGTGTAAATTTGGTAAACGCAAATAAACTATACCCGTCCGAAATATCCGGTGGTATGAAAAAACGGGTTGCTATTGCTCGAGCAATTGCCTTAAAGCCAAAGTATTTATTTTTTGATGAACCCAACTCAGGTTTAGATCCTCAAACCTCCATTGTAATTGATGAACTCATTGCAGAAATTACGAAAGAAATTAATGCTACTACCATTATCAATACCCATGATATGAATTCTGTTTTTGAGATGGGAGAAAAAATCATTTTTATTCATAAGGGTGAAAAAGCCTGGGAAGGAAACAGCAGTCAAATTGCAAAATCACAAAACAAAGAACTCATCGACTTCATTTTTGCATCCAACTTATTAAAAAGAGTGCAAGGAACATTCTAAACAATTTGTGATAGAAATTTTTCAAACTTTAGCGGAGATTTCAATTGGAATTTTAGGCTTCACCGCAATCGTGATTATGTTTAGACCCCATCATAGCAAATGGAATAATAATATGTATCAGGGTATGATTGGTCATAGCATGCAGGCCTTGATTTATAGTATATTACCCTTTATCCTTGAGGCTTATCATTGCAAGCCTAATAACATTTGGACCATTGGGTCAATTATATTGGGATCTGCAACACTTAGACAAGGTGTGATGGTGTCTATCTTTGATAAAGATGCCAAAAAAATAACAAAATTAACAATGGTGGTGATCTCCATGATTTTAGCTACCCTGCAGTTTTTAAATGTATTTGGAATTTTGTCTAATCAAGAAAAAGCACCGTACTTGGTAGGTATCACTTGGCACATCATACAGTCCTTGGTAATTTTTTCATTAATCGTAGGAAAAAAATTGATGATCATACTGTTCCCAAATAGCTAAACATCAAAACCAATATCCTTTCTAAAATACATATCATCGTAAGCTATCAGTTCAATACTTTCGTAGGATTGCTTAACAGCATCCTTAAGGTTAGACCCATACGATGACACCGCAAGCACCCTACCACCATTGGTCAGCAGTCGTGCACCATCATATTTAGCTCCTGCGTGAAATATAATACTGTCTTTAACTTCCTGAACGCCATGGATAACAATATCCTTTCTATAATTCTCTGGATATCCGCCTGAGACCATTACAACCGTAGCAGCTGCACGTTCATCAATTTCAATTGTTTTCTCATGGAGTCCTTCAATCTCCAATACTTCCATTAATTCAATTAAATCAGATTTGATACGAAGCATCACAACCTCCGTTTCCGGATCGCCCATTCTACAATTATATTCAACAACGCGGGGTTCACCCTGGCAATTCATTAATCCAAAATAAATAAAACCCTTGTAAACCAACTTATCCTTTTTGAGCCCATCAATAGTAGGTTTTATAATTCTTTCCTCTACCTTTTTCATAAAAGTTTCATCTACAAAAGGCACTGGGCTAACAGCACCCATCCCGCCTGTATTTGGTCCGGTATCACCATCACCGATGCGCTTATAATCTTTTGCATTTGGAAGAATTTGGTAATGAGTCCCATCAGATAAAACAAAAACACTGCACTCAATACCCTTCATAAATTCTTCAATAACTACTTTTGAAGCAGCTCCTCCAAACTTCGCTTCACCCAACATCACTGATAATTCTCGTTTTGCTTCATCCACCGAATCCAAAATCAATACACCTTTACCACCTGCTAATCCATCCGCCTTCAGCACATAAGGCGCTTTTAAACTATCCAAAAATTGAAAACCCTTATATAAAGATTCTTTTGTAAAAGTTTCGTATGCTGCTGTTGGGATCCCATGACGAATCATAAATTGTTTAGCAAAATCCTTACTCCCTTCCAACTGAGCAGCATCTTTGCTGGGCCCGATTACCTTTACAAATTGCAATTCAGGAACCGATTTAAAATAGTCGTAAACACCTTGCACCAAAGGATCTTCTGGACCCACCACTACCATGGATATTTTGTTTTGGATTACAAACTTTTCAAGGGCAGGAAAATCGGTAGCGGATATTTTTACATTTTCGCCAAACTCCTGTGTTCCGCTATTCCCAGGGGCTATAAAAAGTTTATCAACCTGTTTGCTTTGTTTAATTTTCCATGCAAAAGCATGCTCTCTTCCTCCAGATCCTAATAGTAAAACATTCATTTTTTTCTTACAGTTATTTATTATCAGTTAATGGTTAATCGGTGAGCATGTAAAAGATATACCGATAACTTATAATGGAATATTCCCATGTTTCTTTCTAGGCAATTTTGCCACTTTATTCTCCAACATACCAAAAGCCCTAATAAGCTTTTCCCTGGTAACCTCTGGAACGATTACTTCATCAATAAATCCCCTAGCCGCTGCCTCGTATGGATTAGCAAACATTTCGGCATATTCTTTTTCCTTTTCCTTATGTTTTGCATCACGATCATCTGCTTTTGCAATTTCATTCTTAAAAATAATCTCAGCGGCACCTTTAGCACCCATAACTGCAATTTCAGCAGTAGGCCATGCATAATTCATATCGGCACCAATATGTTTTGAGTTCATTACATCATAAGCTCCACCATAGGCCTTACGAGTAATTACTGTGATTCTAGGCACAGTTGCTTCGCAAAAAGCATATAATAGTTTTGCTCCATTCGAAATAATCCCATTCCATTCCTGATCCGTACCAGGTAAAAAACCCGGAACATCTTCTAAAACCAAGAGTGGAATATTAAATGAATCACAAAAACGAACAAACCTTGCTGCCTTGTTACTTGATTTAATATCAAGAACCCCTGCTAGAACAGCAGGTTGGTTCGCAACAATCCCAATACTTTTACCGCCCAATCTGCCGAATCCTATGATCATATTCTCAGCATAATTTTTATGCACTTCAAAGAAGGAGTCTTTATCCACAATTTCATCAATCACCTCTTTCATATCATATGGCTGATTAGGATTATCAGGAACCATCCCATTTAATCTTGGTCGGATCTCATTTACCGGATGATAGGGTAAACGTGGAGACAACTCCTCGCAATTTTGAGGAATATAACTTAATAAATTTTTTAAGTTTTGAATACATTCTATTTCATTAGCGCAGGCAAAATGAGTAACCCCACTTTTGGATGCATGCGTTTCGGCACCTCCAAGTTCTTCGCTGGTAACATCCTCATGGGTAACCGTTTTTACCACATTGGGACCCGTTACAAACATATAGGAAGTTTCTTCCACCATCATAATAAAGTCTGTAATGGCCGGAGAGTATACGGCACCGCCAGCACAAGGTCCCATAATTGCTGAAATCTGTGGAATAACTCCACTTGCCATCGTATTGCGGTAAAAAATATCCGCATAGCCTCCTAATGACACCACTCCTTCTTGAATTCTTGCTCCACCGGAATCATTTAATCCGATTACAGGAGCCCCATTTTGCATGGCCAAATCCATGATTCTACAAATCTTTTCTGCATGAGCCTCACTTAAAGATCCGCCTAATACGGTAAAATCCTGGCTATAAACATATACGAGTCTTCCATTTATCTTACCATAGCCGGTAACCACACCATCCCCTAAAAACTCCTGTTTATCTAATCCAAAATTTCGGCTTCGGTGCTTAACCAACATACCTAATTCTTCGAAACTACCTTCATCCATTAGAAGATCCACTCTTTCGCGAGCCGTAAGTTTTTTCTTTTTATGCTGATCATCAATTCTGGATTGACCGCCTCCTAGTTTGGCTTGTTCAATTTTATCTTGAAGAATACTAAGTTTTTTGTCCATAATTTACCCGTTGGTAAGAGCCTCAAAGTTAATAGAAAAAGATTGAAAGATAATAGCTTGCAAATAACTCATTTACAGGTGATTGAACTGCATCAGTTAGCTATTGGCTATTGTTAAGTGGGGGCAAAATGATGATTCAAGAAAAAGCTAGAAAACAAATCACGTTTCTCTTCTATTAGCTTTGGAACATAAGCTCTTATAATTTTTTAGAGATCTTACTTCTTAAAAAGTAGAATTTTAATCTCATCAAAATGAATAACTAATATTAAAGCGCATGAAAAAAGCGCAATACATGCATAAATAAATAGTAAAGCACTTCCGCTAGCATCGACAATCCCAATTTGAGTAAAATGAAAAAACAAGGCTCCACACATTAATCCCATGCCTAAGAAAGCACCAAAGATTTTTGTTTTAGGAACCAACAACAATATGGAGGCTATCAATTCTATGGTTCCAGCGGCATATCTCCCCCACGGCTCCATTC
The DNA here is from genome assembly GCA_040376605.1 of Flavobacteriales bacterium. Taxonomy (GTDB): domain Bacteria; phylum Bacteroidota; class Bacteroidia; order CAIKAF01; family CAIKAF01; genus JANWKQ01. The sequence continues at coordinate 5,300 of JBEIQI010000066.1, forward strand.
CAATTAATGTAAAAAGTTTAATGGATTCCTCGGCACCAGTAAATTTAAAATACAGCGTTTGAAGCATGATGGCAGCTGCAATAATTCTAAAAATCCAGGAAATAATTTTCATTTGGAATGAGTTTTCATTTAAAGTTATTATATAATATCTGCTAATTGTGTGACCTTGAGATTAAAGGATAATAAAAAAGGGGCCATAAAGCCCCTCTTAAATTTATAATCAACGTTTTCTTAAACGTTTGGAGTAACATTTACTAAATCAAAGTTAGCTCCATTCTTTTTCCACAGAATACCAACCACTTCCATTTTAGAAAGATCTAAGCCAGGTATATCAGTATAAGGGAAAACAAATCCTAAATTATAAACCTTACCAGCTCCAATGCTTCCAGAGGCAATTGGATCACCAAATACTGAAGTTACATGGTGCATCATAACGTGATGATGAATAAAAGCAGGATCATACGTTCCATTTACATTTTGATTTTTTACAATCTCCTTATGTAAAATATAAACTCCAGCAAAGTATTCACCTGAAACTGCGCTAAAGAATTTAGTATACACATTGATATTTAATTTACCTGCATTGTTTCCAGCACCAATTGAATAATGAATACCAATACCAGCAGTTGGAGTTAATGCATTGTTGGTTGCTACTTCTGCATACATTCCGCCATCATTAGTACCTAAAGCAACATTGTTACATTGGAAATTAGGAGTACCCCCATAAGGCCACTTTGCAGAAAACGCATTAAAAACATCATCATTACCTGACCATGAGAAATCATCATTTGTTTGAACAGTAAATGCTAAAATTTTACCAGGATTTCCAGCCACTGCAGCTTCAAAAGCCGGCGCTCCCCAATCCCCACAAGGACCACACCATGTTGCAGTGTACTTATAAAACAGTGAGTATTGTTTCTCCTGAATCATAACACAACCGCCTACATCTTGGGTTGCCTGTGCATTGTAGTTTACAGCATTCGCATCCATACAACCTTTAACTACCTCAGAAGGTGTTTCGGCACAAGATGCAAGGCTTAACGCAACGATTGCAGCCAGCCCAATTGATTTTAAAGTATTTGTTTTCATAAAATTGATTTTCTTGTATTCTAAATTTCTATACTAAGTTAATAATTCCCTTTACCAATGCAAACAAGCCCCTTAATTATTTTTTAATAATTCGTTGAGGAACGTAGTAGGGAATATCCTTCTCCTTTTTAAGCTGAATCATTTGATTAGTATACCTTTCATACCATTCTGAGGCCTTGTCCTTATCCTTTTTACCATACCATGCATTGGCAAGATTTAACATGAGATCGGCAGAATTAGTAAAGTATTTCCAATAACCATTCGCCTTTTCAATAGCCTTATCATACAATTTAGCCTCCACCAAGTTGGCCGTATAACTCTCAAAGTACAATTGCAAATTTGCATAATTCAGTCCAAATAGGTTCTTCCCAAGGGTATTTTTTAACTCCGCTTCTGTTTTTAAATCGAATAACCATTTCATCCCTTTAAATGCAAATATTCTATCCGTTAAATCTACCGCATCCTTGTACTTCCTTTTTACCACTAAATTTTCGATCACAGTTTTGGAAGCCAAGAGAATTTCGACCCCTATCTTTTGAACATCAAAATAATTTTCCGCATACTGCACGGAATCATAAGTGGTCAAAGCCTCCGAAACTTTTCCGTTCTTTAATAAAATATCAGCTCGAGCAACCTGAGCCAAACTTAAATCAAATTCAATTTCTTTTTCCCAAACCAAATGTTCATCAATCCAATTAAATATTCCTGTAACCACCGTTGCCTTGCCTGTAATCTGGGAGGATAGATAAATTTTTCCATCATTATATTCACAACTAACAAACTTTTCCGGATAAAATCTCAATGGAACTTTTGGAACCCTTTCTAAAAAGATGATGTCCGTCCCATTCACGTCGCCATACAGCAGAAACTCCTTATTCTTTTTGTGATAGGCAATGCAGGCACTTTGATATTTAGAAGCAAAGAGACTGGCACCGTTGGATTTTACATCCACTAAAAAATAGTCCGCCGAAAGTTCTGTTTTCTTCATATCCTTCTGGCCAAATACTTGGAAAGAGGAAATCAAGAAAAAAACCAAGAACAGAAACTTCTGCATTATTTTAAATTAATAGTAAGGGGTTTATAATCAAGTGAGGTAAGATCCTTCATTGACATTTCATAAGATACCGACTTGTCGTTGGTAATGGAAGCATTTTTATACGATACTTTTTTCACTTGAGTGGGGAAATTAATGGTAGTAATAATTTTAGATGAGGCCATTAACATATCCATCTCACCCATTTCCTTTTGTTTTTCCTTATCCTGAAGTGTTTTTAAGGTTTTCTTATCCACCTCTTCAAAAAAGAATTTTTTTCCTTTAAATGTTAATTTCATTTTAGCTGTTGATGATCCATTTTCCGCCATTCCCATCATCATTGAATTAGTGGCGCTACCCGAACTATTCATGGCATTTACCAAGGCCTCTGTTGAATTAAAATCATAGGAATTATATATTATGCCCGTTGTATCGAAAGATACTTTCACATTGGAAATTCCCGAAATCCCCTCAAACATGGCTTTGGTTTTATCCAACTCTGCCATATCATTCATATTGCCCATCCCTGAACCACCGCCATTTTCATTCATCATTGCCATCATCGAGCTCATATCAATTTTGTTCTCCATGGTTCCAGAATGATCCGCATTAAAGCTTATGGTTCTATAAACATTGCATGAACTTAGAGCCAAAATAGTTGTTGCCAGTAAAAATAATTTTTTCATTTTTTCAGATTTAAACTTAATAAGAATCCTTTTTATATTGCTAACTTGGCTCGAAGTTAATATAAATTGAGGTGAATTTAAAAGGCAATTCTTAATCAATTAATCAAAAATAGTTAAATGAGTAAGTTTAGGATATATAAGGCATCAGCCGGATCGGGGAAAACCTATTCGCTGGTTTATGAATATCTTAAAATCCTAATAAATAACCCTACGGAATATAAACATATATTGGCCGTAACCTTTACCAACGATGCCACTGAAGAAATGAAGACCCGGGTTTTGACCCAGTTAAAATTATTGGCAGAAACCCCCGAAAAATCTTCATATATCACCTCACTTGAAATAGACTGTGGAATTGAAATATTTTATATACAAAAACGAGCCGAAGAATCTTTAGGAAATATCTTACATGATTATTCCAATTTTAATATCTCTACCATTGATACCTTCTTCCAAAAAATTTTAAGAGCCTTTGCAAAGGACATAGGGCTTTCGGCAGCTTATAATCTGCAACTCGACCATGAGACTGCAGTTCAGGAAGTAACAGAAAATGTTATTGCCAATACAACCGATGAAAACAAACAAGCTAAATGGCTAATGAAAGCAGCCATCGAAAAAATAGAAGATGGTAAAAGCTGGAACGTCAGGGAGGAATTAAAATCGTTGTTCACAGAAACATTCAAAGAGAACTATCAGGTAAAAGAAGATAAAATAAAAGAGAGTTTTCAAAACGAAAATAGAATTGAAGAACTTCAGGAAAAAATAAAAAAAGAAATTAGTGAATTTGAAGATCAACTAGCTAAAATAGCCCATGAATGTGATGAGATCTTAGGTAAATATGGATTAAATCGAATCTCATTTCCCTATAAAGAACACTCTCTTTATAGCTGGGTAAGTAAATTAAGTGATAAGAACATAATAGAGCCAGGCTCCAGATTTATTAAGGGCTTGGATAATATAGATAACTGGTATTCAAAATCCGCCGATAAAGCGCTCAAAGCATCAATAACAAATGCTTATGAAGGGGGGCTGAACGCGGCAATGAAAAAACTGCATGAATATTATTCGGCAGAAATAGAGAAATACAATTCGAACCAGCTCATCAAACAAAACCTCTCCTATTTTGTGATGTTCGAATCGATGGTAGAGGAAATGACCAAGTATAAAAGCGAAAATGATCTATTATTTATTTCCGATACCAATCAATTTATTAAAGAAGTCATAGGTAATAATGATGAATCCTTTATTTTTGAAAAGGCCGGAAATTATTATCATCATTATTTAATAGATGAGTTTCAAGATACCTCACAACTCCAATGGAACAATTTTAGACCTCTTATCAGTAACGCTGTAAGTCAGGGCCATACAAGCTTAGTAGTAGGCGATGTGAAACAATCTATTTATCGTTTTCGAAACGGCGACTGGAGATTATTGCATGAACAAGCAGGTGCCGAGATTACTTATCATACAGTGATTCCATTAAAGGAAAATCATAGGAGTTTAGAAAATATCATCAAATTCAATAATACCCTGTATCATATTGCTCCTATTATTACCTCGAAGATTTATCAACACGAAATAGAAGTCGAGAACGATTGGACAAATAAATTTCAAGAGTGTTATACTGAACAAGAGCAAAATGTTCCAGACAAAAACAAAGGTTCTGGAGGATTTATTAAAGTGAACCTATTTACTAAACAAACGGATGGAGAGGATGAGGAAGACAATTCAGCAAAAGCTCAACAGCTAAATGAATTAGTACAAGATATCGACCAGGCTTTAAAAAGAGGATATCAACCAAGTAACATTGCGATATTGGTATTTAAAAAGAAGGAAGCCTATGAGGTATCTTCTCATTTAAGAAAATATGTAGAGGAAAATAAATTACAGGATAAAATCAATATTGTTACACAAAGCTCTCTTAATATTTCCAATTCACATACAGTACGACTTATTATTGCAGCTTTAAAATATTTGATCAATAAAAAAGACCAGATAAGTTTGGCAAATATATTTACCGAATATCAGCAATATTTTTCGAAAGTTCCATCACTTGATCTTTTAGAAAAAGAAGCGGATGAGAAAGTCGAAGCGTTTATAAAAAGTGCCATTGTGATTAAATCACTTCCTCTTCAAATTTTAATAGAGCAGATCATCAGGCTCTTTAGCTTAGAGGCCGAATCGAATGAACATATCTTCCTACAACACTTTAAAGACGCTGTTTTAGACTATTTGAAGAAAAATGCCGACGACCTCTCTAATTTTATGGATTGGTGGGAAGAATCATACCAAAAATTTCAGGTAGAGGTTCCACAAAACGAAAGATCATTACAGATCATTACGATACATAAATCCAAAGGGTTGGAATTCGATCTGGTGTTTATCCCATTTGCCAACTGGCCATTAGATAGTACTGGACTCAAATCGGATCTACTTTGGTTAGATTTGAAGGATGATGGAATTAAAACCCTACCTGTAAGATACGATAAAAAAATGCAGCATTCCTCTTTTAGTGAAGAATATCTTCAGACAAAATTTTATAATTATCTCGACAAATTGAATCTCTTATATGTGGCCACAACAAGGGCCATCAGAGAGTTGTACATTTACTCGGATAAGCCTAAAACCTTTAGTGTAAAAGACCACAAGCAAAATATAAAAACCATTTTTAATCATATTCTACAGTTAGATTATCCATTAGAGGGTGAACATTATTTGAATTTATCCACCGGTAAAAATGAGGACTATGATCAACTCATCATTGGAGAGAGGACCTTTCCCCACAACCAGGAAATACAACAAGAAATGGAAACCATTGATGTTTCCGTAACTACCCAAAATATTTTCGAAACATTGGCTATTCGTCAGCAATCATTAGACCTACGTGATGAAAAAGGAGTTAAAAATGAAGAACTCAAACAAACGGGTATTCTATTCCATCAAATAGTGGCTAATACCCAATCAAAGTCGAATGCAACCGTTCTATTAAATAAATTATTGTTGCAAAGGAAGATCAACCAACGGGTATTCGATCAATTTACAAACGACCTCGAAACTTTGTTCGAACATCCCTTCATGAAAGAATGGGTAAATAATTTTATGGCCTATTCGGAATATAGTTTCTGTTTGGATAACAACATTCTTAAACCCGATAAATTCTTCATTAATGAAAATGAAGCAATTGTGATTGATTTTAAGACCGGCAAGTCGATGCCCGAATATAACGATCAAGTAGCAAACTACTGTAAGGCCGTGAAAGGTATATTTGGCAAACCAACGAAAGGCTATATCTATTATACACAATCCAAAAAATTTGACGAAGTAACTATATGAATCGTTTTTTAGAAAAAACCGCCCAATATATTCTCCATCACCTGCAACCTGGGTTGGAAAAGATATTGGTATTGGTACCTAATAAAAGAACGGCTTTGTTTCTCGAAAAAGAATTGGTGCAAGTTATCCCACAACCCTTTATACTTCCACAGATACAAACCATCGAAGAGTTCATTGCACTTCACTCCGCTTCGGCTGAGGCTGACCCTTTAGAGTTAAACCTGTCCTTGTATAGAATTTTCAAAGGTCATTTAAATATTTACGAAAGCTTCGATCAATTTTATTATTGGGGCGAAATGCTTTTACGTGATCTGAATGATATTGATAAGAACTTAGTTAATGCAAAAAAACTTTTTCAACTCATGGAAGATGAAAAAGAGATCGAAAAACAATTTCAATATTTATTACCCGAACAAATTGAAGTGATCCAAAAATTCTGGAGCTCATTTTCACCACCCGATTATACCGGAAACCAAAAAGATTTTGTGGATACCTGGAAGGTATTAAATCAGGTATATGACAACTTTAAGGCTGAGCTATCTTTATCTGGAAAGGCGTATAGTGGAATGATGTTCAAAGAAGTATCGGAAAAGATCACTTCCCTTAGTTTAGAATTACCATTTGACAAACTCCTCTTTGTAGGGTTCCATATTTTATCAAGATCAGAAGAGAAGATCTTCAACTTTTACAATAAGAATAAGAAAGGACTTTTCTTTTGGGATGTAGATGACTATTATCTAGATTCAGAAAAAAGCAAGATCAAAAAACACGAGGCCGGCTCGTTCTTACGAAAATATGTAAAACTTTATCCCAACAGTATCGAAAGATCGAACTTTACACAAAGTCCGCCCAACCTACATTTCATAGCTTGTCCTAAAAACAATGGGCAAGCCCTTTCCATTAACAAGATCCTGGAGGAAAACAATATTGCTTACGACCAAAAAACGGCAGTTATATTACCCGACGAATCGATGTTGATGCCTGTTTTACAAACCGTATCAAAACCTTCTGAGCCTCTTAATATAACCTTAGGTTATAATTTAAAGAATAGCACCGTAAGCGGATTAATAGACCATTGGTTGGATATTTTTAAATATAAGTCGGGCGAGAAATTTTATTATAAACCCATCGTTAAATTTCTGAACAATGCCTATATCAAGGGATTGTATCCTAAAGAAACGGACGATCTTCAAACGGCTATTCAGGATAATAATCTCATTTACATTTATCCAGAAGACCTTGTAGAACATCCATTTTTAGAGCAATTTCTACATTTAGATCATACCTCATCCGAAGCGATTATCCACCAAATTAAAAACCTGGTCGAAAAAATATATTACCATTATTTCGATCAGGAAAATAAACAAGGTCCACAAATTTTTGAAACCGAGATACTTTATCAATCGCTACAAGCATTTATTAAACTGGAAGAGATCCTGGTCGAAACAAAATTGGAAATTGAACCAGAGACCCTTAAAAAATTATTGTACAAATATTTAAATTCGGTTTCGGTTAATTTTTCAGGTGAGCCTGTTGTAGGCTTACAGGTAATGGGATTATTAGAATCACGGAACCTCGATTTTGAAAATGTATTTATACTCAATGCCAACGAGGGAATACTTCCGCCAGCAATTGCCAGTGGCTCATTTATTCCTTATCACCTAAGATATGGATTTGGGCTACCTACCTACAACAACAA
>JBEIQI010000032.1:0-19404 GCA_040376605.1 Flavobacteriales bacterium
AGACCATCATTAGCTACTAAGTTATCTGCTAGTGGGCCAAAATTATCTGTACCTATACTACAATCATCGCAACCATCTAAATCAGCATCGCCACAAATATCTGGCGTGGTATCATTCGGATCAATAGCATCCAATACGCCATCGTTATCATCATCTGGATCACAAAAATTAGCAAGACCATCGCCATCGGTATCGGCACCGGCCTCAAGATAATCGCTAACAGTATTAACATTAAGGTCAACCGGATTCGTATATGCCGCAGCAACAACTTTTCCCTGCGCATTTGTTACAGGAACACCAGAACCGAATACTCCATTATTATCAGGATCAACGGCCAACGAACCATATCCTTCTGAAGCATCGCCGCATCCATCTCCATCTGAATCTGTATCATATGGATTCGGACCACTTGTTGCATCTGCATTATCTGTTGGGTAGACATCTGGAATTCCATCACCATTCCCATCAGCACCTGTAATAATTAATGGCGCCGCTGGACATGTTGTAGAAATAGTATAGGTTGTTATGTTAGTTGTATATGACCAGGTAACAGCATCCACCTCAAAATCTCCACCACCATTATCGAAAAAACTGATAAACTTAGATGCGATAGTTGTTGTTAATGTGCTAGTTTGAAAGGCCGGAGTTATCACAAGGGTTGTATTGGGAGTAACCGCGAAATTGGTATAACCTCCATCAATTAAAGAAAGGCCTGTGCCCAAATTAGCATCAGGATCAGCATTATTTCTTTTTCTCCATATTACATTAATATTTGACCCAATAGGTAAATAATCACCCAAATAGAGGGATAGATTATCAGTATCATCATAGAACTGCCCTATCGTTCCATTAGCAGGACCGACAACATTTGCATTGTTTGTAACACCGTTATTTGTTCTAATATCAACCGCATTGCCCGAAACTAATGTTGGAGTAATAACTGGTGTAATGGTTGTGGTACATACTTGATCAAACGTATCGAAAAATCCATCCTTATCTACATCTGCAACTAAGCTGCCGGTGGTGGGGTTGTATCCATCTACATATCCATCATTATTGGCATCAGCACCACCCACCTCAACGATATCATAAATTCCATCGTTATCGCTGTCAATATCGAACATATTTCTAAGACCATCGCCATCTGTATCAAAATTTGATATCGCATCACCTCCAGTAGAAACATCATATTGATCCACTAGTCCATCACCATCTGTATCTGTTAGATTATCCACAACTCCATTTCCATCGGTATCAACTCCTCCAGCTTCAATAAGATCTGGAATACCATCATTATCTGAGTCTCTGTCGAAAGAATTCACAACACCATCTCGGTCGAAATCAAAGTTGTCGTTTATACCATCACTATTGGTATCTACAAATCCTGGGAAGGTAGTATCCAAGTAATTTTTGATCCCATCATTATCAGCATCTCCTAAAGGATCTGTTCCACCGCATTCCACAACATCCGGAATACCATCAAAATCATCATCGACCCCACAAATAAAACCTCCGGCTTCAAGGAAGTCGGCTGCAAGATTCCCATTAAAGTTTACCGGAGAAGAATATGAAGCAGCAGAGACAGTTCCGTTAGGGTTCACTGCAGGAAGGCCAGTTCCAAAATACCCATTAAAGTCGGAATCAACTAAGGCTCCATAGGCTTCATTCGCATCTGTACATCCATCATTGTCGGAATCAGAATCAAGGTGATTTGGAATCGCATCAGAATCAGCACTTGCTTCGTAAATATCTGGAACTCCATCACTATCGGAGTCAGTATAGTTAGTTACAGAACCGTCGGCATTAAGGATATATGTTGGATTTTGTCCAGTGTTATCGGTAACATCCAGAAAGTTGGGTAAACCGTCACCATCATTATCACCGTTGGGATCATTACCTCCTGTTTCCGTTGCATCCAAAATCCCATCATTATCATCATCTAAATCAACATCATCTAATACTCCATCCCCGTCAGTATCATTTAAGCAAACTGCGTAAAGTGGAGATGCTACAAAGAAATCATTATAGTTAAGGTCAAAATCCTTCAAGAAGCCATTGTCTGCCCAGATTTCTAACTCCAGAAAGGTAATATCGTTAAACTCATACATTACCCTACTGGTAGGTCCATTATTTTCGTTGGCGGATCCAACACCATTTAAATCTGGTGGAATATTATCCACCACAATATTTGAAGGAATCTCAGTGGCAGTGAATCTTACGTTTGCACCACAGTTCGTTGCCAATGCTTCGTTATTAGGTCCATCAATATCATTTACAACAAAACGAAAATCATTTGGTGGAATGGGAGTAACTCCATCTGCCTGTAAAAAGGTAAATCTAATTCGGTCATTATTGTTAGGATAGGCTGGTGGAGCTCCAGTTCTCGTATACCTAATATTATCCGCTTGTAAGGTAAAATTACCATCCTGCGGACCAGCAACCCTTTGGGCCCTAATAAATACAAGAGATGGTATAGTTGCAGATGTAGCTGTAAACAGACAGTTATTTGTTCCTCCCCCTGCAGAAATGCCAGTTACAGTAACATTTTCAAAGTTCTGGGAAAAAGAAATTCTGGGAAAAACAGAAATAAATAAACCAAGAATTAATAAATTAATTCGCAATTTAATTAGGGTATTATTGAAAATAATTTTCATACTTATTTTTTATTCAGATAGAAATTATGTTGATTATTTAAATGAAAATTCAGCATCGCATTTCATGGAAACTGAAGTGAATGAAACAGTGTAATCATCCGCTAGCAATGCCGTTTGCTCAATATCTAAATCGGTTCTTTCATTCCAAGTCTTAATGGTTTGGGAATAAACGATTTCGTTTTTCGCATTTTTAAACTCAAGTTTACCTTCACCTTGAGATGTTCCCATAATAACAATATGAATAATTGATTCATTGTTATTTATGGTTGTTGTTATGCAAGAGCTATTAAATGGTATCCTACAATTTTTAAATTTCACTGTAGATAAGGAGGCAAAATTCAAGGATGATGAACCAACTAATAAAAGAAGGATGACAGAAAAATTTAATAATGATTTTTTCATTTAAAAGGCTATTAAGTCAATTATTTTTGGAGTTCAAATTGACAAGTATTCCCATCTATTAAAAACTAAAATAGACAAACACCTAAGCCATGGCAAAATTACATGGTTGTAAACTTGAATTCGCGACAGAAATAGCTAAATTAGTTTAGAATAAACACGTTTCATCGATAAACCCCTTCTATTCGTCGATAAACCCCTTCTAAAAGACAGCATCCCAATTGAATAAACACAAAAACCATTTAATCTTTCTGTTTATCAGTGTAATATAATTACTATTACTTATCTCTTTTTATTCTTCCACCATCTCAAGATAACTGGTGGTGCCCAATCCTGAACAAAGGTGGCAAATCGATTGTAGGATTTCATTTTTGAAGTGTCTTGCCCTTCGCGAGCCACAAATTTTGTGTTAATCCTTTCCTTATTATTTTCTACCTCATCTGCTGGCCTACCATTTGTATAATAATATAAGGCAATAGATTTACGACTGCGATCCGGTGGACAAGTTAATGGATCAGGATGTCCATGATATGAAAAATCAGTAGTACTGAACATCGCCATTCTATTAAACAATGGAAGTATTTTGGTTACGCAGCCTTTCATTTCTTTATCCCATAATTCGAAATGGCCGCCGTAACTTTCATCCCAATCCTCATTTAAATAAATGAGAACATTTAATCTTCTATCTAAACCATAAAGGCGATGTTTATTAAAATCTGCATGTATTTTTAAAAACCCTCCAGGCTTTATTTGGTGAAACCCCCCCCCTTCAAAGGTTGGATCAGGAATTAGGTTTTTGATTCCTGTTAAGTTCGATAGAAAATCCAAAAAGGGCTGAGAATTCAAGAAGTGAACAAAGTGTTTTGTTTTTTCCTGAAACTTATACTCTCCTCTTGTCGCTAATTTATTTTCATTCGGATTATTAAATTTAATATCCTTTTCATCCCCTAACTCTGGAAACTCCGCTAATACCTCCTTTAGTTTTTCAGGTTTAAAAAAGTGATCAAAATATCCACTTGGGAACGGTGGATTAGTAATATATTCTCGGTGTTTGTCTTCTCCAAATTTTAGTAATTCTTCGGCAGACATATTAATGTATTCCAACTGCATAACTTTCGGTAATAAGGAGCTAAGATAACAATTCGATAAGAATTATGAGCCGGTTCCTGCAGACTCTTTTCTTAGGTTGTATCTGCAAATACCAGCCTCCAAAAAGGATTTATATTCAGCCACGTTAGGTGTATATGCCTTTGGTTGGGCTAACAATTGGCCCTTGTTGTCGACCAAAACATAGTATGGTTGGGCATTGGCATTAAAGAAATAGGTTTGCATATCTTTCCATTTATCGCCATATGTTTTTAGGGTACGTTTGCCGTCAATTGATTTAAAAACCTGATTCTTTGGCAGCTCTCTTTTATCATCTACATATAGAGAAACCACGGTATAATCGTCTGATAAGAGTTTAAATATTTCTGGTTTAATCCAAACATTATCTTCCATTTTTCGACAATTAACACAGGCATATCCAGTAAAATCCAAAAGTACAGGCTTTTCCTTATTCCTTGCCACAGTCATACCCTCTTCATAATCGTGGTAACACTCCATCCCATGAGGACAGTCGGCAAATTCATCATTAAGATCCTGTTTCCATTCCTTATAATAGGAAGGGGGTAAATAACCGCTGAAAAGATTTACAGGAGCCCCAAATAATCCTGGCAACATATATGCCGCCAAACCGAAGAAAATGATTACAAACGTAATTTTAACCACAGATAATTTAGTTTTACCCTCGCTATCATGAGATAATTTAAACACACCTAACAAATACAATCCCGCAAGCAAAGAAATGGTAATCCAAAGTGCAATAAATATTTCTCTTTTTAAAAATCCCCAGTGATAAGCCAAATCAACGGTAGAGAGGAACTTGAGGGCTAATGCTAATTCTAAAAATCCAAGGATTACCTTCACGCTGTTTAACCATCCTCCTGATTTAGGCAATGAATTTAACCATCCCGGAAAGGCTGCAAAAAGGGCAAATGGAAGAGCCAAGGCCAATGAAAAGCCAAACATACCCATTAATGGTCCCATATAACTATTCCCCCTGGATGCTTCTACCAATAATGATCCAATAATTGGACCGGTGCAGCTAAATGAAACTAGGGATAGGGTAAATGCCATAAAAAATATTCCAATTAAACCACCTTTATCAGAGCCTTTATCCACGGCATTCACAAATTTACTAGGTAAAGTAATTTCAAATGCTCCTAAGAAGGACGCTGCAAATATTACAAATACAACAAAGAATAATAAGTTCCAAAAAGCAGAACTAGCCATATTGTTTAAGGCATCCGGGCCGGCTAACAAGGTTACCAAAAACCCCAAGCCCGTATAAATTACAATTATTGAAATTGCATAAATAAGCGCATTCATAATTCCTTTTGCTCTGGTTTTACTTTGTTTGGTAAAAAAAGAAACGGTCATTGGAATCATAGGAAAAACACAGGGGGTTAATAAGGCAAGAAGACCGCCTAAAAATCCAGCGATAAATATTCCAATAAAGGATTTGTCCATGGTCCCAAATTGGCCGTCTCCACATGCTTCTTCTAGCTTTGCCTCATTGAGTTTTTGTGGATTTGGCACGGCAGAGGTATCATTTTTTACAACCCCTGGTGTAACACCGGTTTCTGTTGGACAACCACCGGAATCTTTAGTACCAGCATTTTCGGGACACTTGTCTTCAGCATCTGCAACACCATCCTCATCCATATCAGGGCAACCTAAGGCAGCCGCGGAACCAAATAATTCAGGGCATTTATCCTCCTTGTTTCCCATTCCATCCCCATCCAAATCATTAGGATCTTTTAAACATTTTGCACCCGCTGGATCAATATCAAAGGAGAATTCTTTAGTAACAGGAATACATACTCCGTCATCCTGACAAGCTTGACCTCCTAGCTCTCCGGTTACCTTAAATGGTTTATCTGAATTGAGTTGAATCTTTTGGGTGAACACCACGGTAGCTGATTTAAAATAAGCTACAGGGCCTAAATACTCGTCATTCTCTTTGTGAGGAGTAGGTTCTATTGTTTTGCCTACAAGTTTAAAACTTCCAGACTTCTTAAAATCGAAATAAGTAGGATTTGGCGGATTTTCCTGAGAATATAAATGCCAACCAGCATCTACAGTAGCGGTAAATGTTAACTCTACCTCACAATCTGAAAGTTTTTTTACACTATACTTCCACTTAACCGGATCTATTTGTTGTGCATTGGCAAATATCACCAATGCCAAGGACCATAATAAAAATGCAATTTTCTTCATATTCAACCCATAACTGATCTTAGACAAAAATACAATTTGCATTTAGAATTGATCACGCAGTGACCATGTATTAAACTATATAATTGTTGTGTATTTGCACCCATTTGCAAATTTTTATGAAAATAGGGCATCCGTTTAAGATGCTACAATGATAACTCTAACTCCATAAACCAAGTTTGACTTGTAAAGGATACTTGCCTAATCCTGCACTTTCACGTCCAATACCTTTATCTCCACACGACGATTCACTGCATGATCGTCCTCAGTACATTTAGTTACATTATCGCAGGTGTTTTTTAATTTGCTTTCACCATACCCTTTGGCAACCAAATTTCTAGGATCTACTCCGTTAGCAACTAGAATATCTACACAAGCCTGAGCTCTTCGTTGTGACAAATCCTGATTAGCCTTATCACTGCCCCGGCTGTCGGTATGAGCACTTAACTCCACTTTAGCCCCAGGATTATCTAATAATAACTCTGTTACCCTTTGCAAAATAGTCCTAGAATCGCCTAATACATCGGCCTTACCATATTCAAATAAAATATCATTAAAGGTAAGTACGGTATTCTTTTGAATAATTGGTTGTAATTTAAAATCAAGTTTATCTAAATTGGTTGCCAATGGATCAATTTCCATTTCTGCATCACGATACCCGTCTTTCTTCACATGCAAAGAGTATTTCTTTTCGGTATCAAACTTATCATATTTATAATCCCCTTTCCGATCGGAATATAAGGTTGCCACTAATGCATCTCCCTCATACAAATCAACCTCAGCCCCTTCAATTCTATTTAAATATAGTTTATCAGTTATTTCTCCTTTACCCAACTTTAAAGTAACCTTTCTGGAAAAATATAGTAATTCATCCTTACCTGGTTCGGTATTTCTGTTTGATGCAAAATAACCTTCTCTCGGGGCGGTAAAGAATATGCCAAAATCATCCTTTTCGCTATTAAAAGTTCTACCCATGTTCTCAGGAGCCTGCCATTGACTATTTCTATAATAACTCACAAAAATATCCGCCCCACCATATCCAACGTGGCCATCAGAAGCAAAGTATAATGTTGTATCATTATATAAATACGGGAACATTTCGTTTTCCTGCGAGTTGACAAATTCCCCTAAGGTAACGGGTGCCGACCAGGTATCTCCCGTTTTAGAAGAGTAGTATAAATCGTATCCGCCCTTTCCACCCGGCTTATCGCAAGCAAAAAACATTCTTCTACCATCTTGTGAAATGCATGGATGAATAGTATTATGATCTTTGCTGTTAAATGCAGCAGGCTCCGGCTCCGACCAAGTATCACCCTTTTTATCCATCTCATAAATATTTAAAGTGTTTCTGCCATGATGAGCAATACCATGCTTCTCGAATTTTTTATGATGAGAGAATTTCATGTCCGACTCAGTCATATTAAAGAACAATATGTTTTTATCGTTTGAAAAATCAGGTGAGCCTACGTAAAACTTTGTGGAAACGGCTGTAAAATCTTGCGCTGCCTGAAATTCTCCATTTTCGATTTTACTATAAACCAATTTATAATTGGGATAATGTACATTGTTTTTCTTATCGAAAACTTCCACGGGAACAGAATAAATCAATCCGTCCATATAAGGAGCACTTCCAAAATACAAGCCAGGTAAAGATAAATTTGTAGGGGTCACCTCAAATTTAGAAACCTCGATGTTTTTTTGCATAGCCAAATCACACCCTTTTAAATAATTCGTAATATCATGTTTACCATGAAGGTCAAAAAATTTCTGATACATCTTTTTAGCTTCTTCATGTTTATTTAAATATCTCAAAACATGCGCATAATGTAAATACATATCAATTGGCATTCCCTTGTGATCAACAACAAGGGCATATGCATCGGCCGCCCCTGCATAATCTTTTAAATGATATTTTGCTTCAGCGATTTTATGATACCAATTATAATCCTTCTGCTTTAATTGCTTTTCAAAATCCTCATACATTTTAAGAGATGATTTATATTCACCTGAATAAAATAAATTATCAGCCTCCTCAACCGCTTTGATCTGACCAAACAAGGTTCCCGAAAAAAGCAGAATTCCAAGAGGGAGTATGTTTCTTAATTTCATAATTTCTTTCTTAATAGATTTGGTTAGAAACGTGGGACGTCAACTGGAATAATTCGTTTTGTATTGTTCACTCTAAAAGCAAGCATTACTTCGTGGCCGGTATAGTTGGTTCTGCTTTCATAGCCTAACCCCCAATTAAATGCATATCCAATAACAAGAAACTTATTAATGGTATAATTTGCATTGAACACAAGTGTATTAACCGTGCGATAAGAAAGACCAAATCCAATCATATCTTTGAAGGACGCATTTGCATTGATATCTATTTGAAGTGGTGAACCTGGAATGAATTTAATTAAGGCATTCGGTCTTATTTTCCAGTTCGGTCCAAATCTTTTTTGCCATCCACCCATTAAATAATAATGCATATCATCCGCATTCACTCTAATTTCATTGGTTGCACCTGAACCCGTATCAAAAAATTTATTTACAAAAATGTTACCTACATTAAATCCAATATAAAAGTTATCGGTAAAATAATGAGCACCAATTTTGATATCCGGATTCCAAATTCCATTGATATTGGATGCAAAAGATGGATCACTTGGGTCTATTACAGAAACCTCTCCTAATCTTCCATTAGCAACTACTGCTGCGCCATTGATTCCGAATGTTAGATAATGTTTTAAGTTTAGTTTAATTCTATACGCAATATTTAATCCAACCCGGGTTCTATCAAAAGCCCCAATTCTATCATGTAAGATTTGTGGCCCTAAATACAATCCGGTTTTACCTATGGGCAATCCCATATCAAACTGGATATACAATGGGCTATTATCGCCAAATCCAACCAACTGCTTATTAAAAACTAAAGCCCCATTTATGTTATCGTATTGGCCCATAGCGGCCGGATTAACGATGGATGGCTGAATATAATACATGGAGAAATGTTGTTGCTCCTGTGCAGAAATATAGAGGACACTCACCCAAGTAACTATTGCGAGTGAAATCGATTTTTTGAATTTTTTGAAAATCATGTTTCTCATTTTATTATTTCACAATAGTTAATTATTTCTTCTAATCTCAACTGATCCTTTTATAGGCTCTGCTCCAGGAGAAGCAATAAATACGTAGAAGTAGGTACCATCTGTAACATGATCCCCTGCTATATTAATACCTGAATTACTTGAACCATCCCAATCGTTATTATAGGGTTGCGCTGTATATATAATATCACCCCAACGATTAATTACAGTTAAGGAATTCTGTGGATAATTTTCCAGCCCTTGGATATTGAAAATATCATTTTGTCCATCACCGTTAGGGCTAAATCCACCTGGAATAGCAAGTTGTACCACCTCGTTTATTAAAATTGTTACACGGGCTGTATCACATTGTGTAGGACAATATTTACTGCATAAAACATATTCAAAATAATCTGTTCCAGAATAACCCAATTCCGGAATATATTCAATCGAATCACCAATGATACTAGTGGTGCCATGAACTGGATCAAGAGAAACTGATAATGTACCGGACATGTTATCATTTAGGATAACATAGGTAATAACGGCCGTATCCTGACCGGTTGTATTATTATCATCCAATGCATTTGGATAAGGATAAACTTCTACACTAAATGTAGAATCTGCTGTACAACCATTATTATCCGTCATGGTAATTGAATACACTGCTTGACTTGTAATAGAAGGATTTAGGATTGCAGTGGTATCACCCGTATTCCATAAATAACTTGCCACGTTTGTTCCACTCGCTACAATATTAAATGGAGCGGATGAACAAACAGTATCAGTATAACTAACATTTAAATTGATGTTGTTTGGAAATACAACAATAGAAGTATTTGTTGAAGTAGATGTGCAACCAAAACTATTAGTTGCCTCAACCGCATAAGTTCCACTTTGAGTAACTGTAATAGAAGGTGTGGTTTCATTATTTGGCAACCAATTATTGTTGGTAGGACTGCTAGAGGTTAATACTGCACTTCCTCCATCACAAAAAGTGGAGGTTCCCGTAATGGTAATTATTGGAACTGCGGGGGCAGGATCAATATTTACATTGAAGCATATCTGTGCTGAATTTCCATTACATCCTACAGCCACAACACAAACTGACGCAGTGCCATTATAGGCAGGATCCCAATTAACGGTTTCTGTTGAAGTAGTTCCTGCAATGGTTCCTGCAGCAGCCGGTGTTACGGTCCAAATATAACTATCAGCATTTGTTGCAGAAGTTGTGTAAGCATCCGATCCACCGCCTTGACATCTCGTTCCGTTGCCATCAGGAATCGCTGGATCACTCACTGGTCCGGTAATTGAAACCAATTGAAAGGTTGTGTCCGAAGGTCCGTTACATCCATTCGCAATTACCCCGACATTTGCATTTCCGCTATATAATGGATTCCAAGTAACTACGCCCAATGGGGATATAGAACCTGCCCCTGCCGGAGTAAGAATCCAGGTATAAGATGTTGCACCTGCTGCAGAAGAAGTATAGGCATCCGTTCCTACACCTACACAACGAAGTTGAGTCCCACTTGGGGTACTAGGTAATGCAACCGTTGGGTTAACAGTAACATTAGAGCAAATGGGCCCTTGAGGGCTTCCACAACCTGTAGATGTAACACAAATTTGGGCAGTACCAGTAAAGGAAGGATCCCAGTCGACCGTTACGGAGTCATTGTTATTCGTTATGGCACTTGTTCCAGCGGTAACCGACCATGTATAATCAGCGGCATCGGTTGCAGATGAAACAAATAAACTATTCGCAGCATTTTGACATATTGGTGAAGTTCCTACAGGTGTAATTGGGGCTCCCACTGCTGGTAAAACATTTACAATGGCACAGGCCTGAGTTGATGGGCCTCCACAGCCTTGAGCCTGAACACAAACTTGGGCCGTACCAGTAAATCCGCCGCTCCAGGTAATAAGCGAAGAATCTGTTGTTCCACCGGCACCATTTCCTGCGCCAGTTACTGACCAAGTGTAACTAGTAGCATTAGATGCAAAGGTGCTAAAGGTATCTACTCCTAATCCTAAACATCTAGTGGTAATTCCTACAGGAATAGCTGGGTTTCCAACCGTTGGATTCACGGTAAACGTTTGGCAAATAGTTGCCGTAGGGCCAGCACAACCTAAAGCAGTTACACATACTTGACCAGTTCCAGTGAACGCAGGATCAAAAAATACGGTAGCGGTTGTTCCTGCACCAATTACGATATTTCCTGCACCAGAAACACTCCAATTATAACCAGAGGCATTCGTTGCGGTAGTTGTATATACTGAACTCCCTGCAGGTAAGCAGAAAGTCGTTGCACCCATAGGTGTTACGGGAGTAGTTACTGGAGGATTAATGGTTACGGTAGCATAAACCGGAGCCGACCACCCACAGCATTGTTCCTTCACACGATATCGAATCTTATATGTGGTGGTTGCTCCCACTGACAAGGTAAATGTTGGAATTTGTTGATTTGATGTGGCAATAATATCACCTGGTACCGTTGCCGAATTCGTGAAAATAATCCATTCAAAATCTATTTCAGCGCCCCAAGTTGTTCCAGATAAACTAAATGGAGATCCCGAACATACAACTGTTGGATTAACAGTAATCGTTGGAAGAGTTCTTGAACCATCTGTAATTCTTATTACATCATTATATAAACTGAAGCTTGTAAGGTCAAATATCCCTGCATTACTAAAAATAATAGTAGCAAAATTTGAATTCACATTATAACTTGAGGTTGTACTATTGATATTATTCTCAAAAGCGGCCCCTGGAGGCAATGTCCATGTAGTTGTATTGCCCGAAATATTAATTTCCGAGTTAACACAACCTTTTGCGTTTTCGAAATAGTTAATTCCAAGATTAATAGGATTTGGAACGGTTCCTCCGCTTACACTTGAATTTAAGGTAATTGCTGGTGATGTAGTAACGGTTGGATTTGTGCCAGCACCTCTTACGGAAATGGCATGGGCTACTCCAGCAATACCATTACCACCATTACCGCCATTACCGCCAGCAGTTCCATCACCGCCTCCACCACCGTAATTGGCATCGCCACAATGTTGATTAATTAAACGTGTGCCACCGCTGGTAAGCGCAAAGGACCCACCTCCAGCAGCTCCCCCAGTTCCTCCTGTACCACCATTTCCTCCTGTACCAGCACCGCCAGTAGCAATCTGTGAATCATAAATAATAGAACCTGTTCCATTATTAAAAATAAATATTCCATAAGAGCTTCCGCCACCGCCGCCGCCCCTTCCAGCTCCACCGCCACCACCGCCAGCTCCACCGCTGCCGCCGCCAACACCGGGTTCATCAATTGCATCAATATCTTCTGGTGCTCCAGCACCACCACCACCGCCGCTACCAGCAGTTCCCGGAGTTCCATCACCACCTCTACCAGGCGCAAAATATCCTGTTGCATAGTTGGCCGCACCAACTGTACCTGCAGCACCGTTGGCCCCATTAGTACCAGCTGCACTTGCATTATTACCATCTATGTTTGCATTAAAATTATCTCCTGCAGTATTCGTGCAACCGGCACTAAACCTTGTACCTCCGGCTCCCGGTGCGGTACCAGTGCCGGCTAATCCATTTTGTGCTACCGAACCACCAGCACAATCAGTGCCAATATCATCACCTCCATCGCCGCCAGCCCCGCCGTTACCACCATTAGGCGCTGCCCCTCCGAATGCATTGTTTCCTCCAAGTCCTCCGGCACTTGCTGCGCCACCATTACCTCCTGTTTGATCGCAACCTAAAAAACAACCATCGCATGCAGGAGTTGCGGTAGGAGCATTTCCTGCTGCGCCATTTTGTCCATTATTACCATCAAAGGGATCCGTTGGCAATCCGTTATAAATTGGATTTCCCTGCCAGCCTGCAGTTGCACTTAGGGCATTGGTAGGCGCACCAGCGTTTATTTTACTTCTACTAATATTATAGTTGTCACAGCCATTGGTGATATAAAGAACCATATTCGATTTACCATTACCTGAAGTAGTTTGACCAACCGCCGCAATAGTATTTAGTGTTATATCCTGTATTGCCCAACCATCGTCATTATCAGCTTTTATTCCAACTACATGCGCAACATCTGCATTGATCGTTTCGTTACCTGAAAAGTTGACAATCGTTGCATCCGCCAAAGCCGTTGATTTAGTCCAAATACCCGCTGTATTCACCCATCCTCCTTCTAATACAACATTGTTTTGCATTTGAATAATATTAGATTCATTATAGGTCCCTTCAGCCACTCTGATCCAAGTTCTGCCTCCTGCAATTAGTTGAAATGCCCGGTTAATCGTTTGAACCGGAGATGTCTCATATCCAAAATTTAAATCACTTCCGGTTGCGGCATCCACATAAATGGTATTACAAGCAGATGGAGAAATAGTAACATTACAAGTGGCCGCTGCGTTTGCTGCTGGGCATACATCACTATAAGTTAAGGTAATTACGTAATTTGCGTTATTAGTAAAAGTAATGTCAGTGCATGATGCTGAAGGAGTGGCAATGGATACTCCAGCAGCCGGAGCAACGCTCCAGGTATACGCATTATTTACACTTGCCCCTGCATTAGGAGGTAGTGTTGCACAAAAATTATAAGGAATACCTGGTGAGATGGATAATCCACAAACAGAGCTAATAATTGGCGCTGCATAAGGTTGGTAAGTAATTCTAACACATTCGGAGGCTACCGTTCTGCTTGTAAAATCGGCTGTGCAATTTGAGGTAATAACACATCGATAAAGTAAAGTACCAGGAGTTTGAGGGGGCACATAAGAAGGTGATGTTGCTCCCGGAATATTTGTCCAACCTGTAACCGGACAGCTTGATGTAGGAACGGGATTGGTTGTTAAGGTGTTCACTTGCCATTGATAATGCTGTCCGAGGCTCCATCCATTCCAAGAATTAACGGCAACGGTCATGGTCGTGCCTGTTCCAATGCAAAGGGTCCTGTCGGGTCCACCTTGAGCAAGGGCTGTTGGTTGGGTTGTAATGGTTGGCGAAGAGGCAAATGACCAGTTTATAATTAATTGGTTTATTCCATAACCAGCACCATTGTTATCGCTACATCTATTGTGCATTGATAAAAAGTTTCCTGAGGTACCCTGTCCTGTATAAATATTATTGGTACATGGTGGTCCTGACCAAATATCAATATCACCAATTCTTAACCTACCGCATCTTGTATCGTCACTATTAAATGCACAAGCATCTTTAGTACATTCGCTTCCACAACCATCTTCTTCCCAACTTTCCATATCCACGTTGATTGTAGATGCTACCTGATTTGAAATCGTATATGCATTTATAATTCCCGGATTAAAGGTGGAACAAGAAATTCCATCGCCTCCAAAAACTCCCTGTCCACTGCAAACCCCCAACTCGTTGGGACCAGAAGATTGTAAAAAGCTGGCTCCATTATAACCTATCCATACTTTATATCTAGGATCGGGATCCTGACCACCACCGCCATCATTTCCGCAATCCCAGTTATGGGTAAATCCATTAATTTGGACATTGGCATTAATGAAAACTTGCGCATCCAAATTGGATACAAATGCCAATAAAATACCTGAAAGGATAATTGTAAAAATCTTTTTCATAAACTATATTTCAATGTGTTAAACCTTGGGTTGCAACGTTGGGAAATCGAAACTAAGCCGTTTCCGTCAGTAATCCAAAAAATTTGTTAAATTTTTCAGGCACATTTGCTGTAATTTGGGTAACTTCCAATTGAAACATGGATATCAGCCAACATTACAAACAACATTAACTTAATGTTAAAGTAGAAAGGAATTAACCGTGAAGCAATACTATTAATGCCAGTAAACTAACACTAATTACCTAGGTCGGAAATAAATTTAATTCTCATTAATCTTAGCTCGTCTTCTTCATAAACGTCGCCAAATTCATCCAATACTGGTTGAAGACTATCGGTTTGACCTTCACGAAGGAGTTCAAATATTTCTTCCTGATCATCCTTATCAATGAGCTTATTAATGTAATAATTGATATCTATTTTGGTACCAGAACTAACTATTGATTCCAGCTCAGCCAGCAAATCATGCATAGAAACACCTTTGTTGTTTGCAAAATCTTCTAAAGGCAACTTACGATCAATCGCTTGAATAATGGAAACCTTCATCGCCGATTTATTGGCCACCATTTTAACAGCCATGTCGAATGGCCGATCTATTTCATTTTCTTCTACGTACTTTGCTATAGTTTCAACAAACTGTTGACCGTATTTTGCCGCCTTACCATCACCAACACCAGAGATGTTTTTCAATTCCTCCATCGTAACTGGATACTGGGTAGCCATCTCCTCCAAAGAAGGATCTTGAAAAATAACAAACGGCGGAAGATTTAATTTTCGGGCAACAGACTTTCTTAAATCTTTTAACATCCCCATCAAAGCATCATCCAAAGCCCCTCCGCCTTTTTCTTTGGTAATGATATCTGCCTCTTCTTCTTCCGCATCATAATCACGATCACGTGTAAACATAATGGATTCAGGGTTTTTTAAATATTCGAACCCCTTTTCACTAATTGACAGGGTGCCATAATTCTCTATCTCTTTTGAGAGTAAATTATGCACTAAGGCCTGACGAATGATGGCATTCCAAAATCGCTCATCTTCATAGTCTCCTTTTGCAAAAACATCCAATAAATTGTGTTTGTATTGTTTCACACTATTGCTAACAACCCCAGTAAGTACCTGAACGATATGGTTGGATTTTAATTTACCAATAAGTTCTTGCATGGTTTCCAATAGCAAGGTCAAGTGCTCCTGCGCCTCAAATCTTTCTTTAGGTGTTATACAATTATCACAATTTCCGCAATTTTCTGAAGGATACTCTTCACCAAAATAATGCAATAAAGCTTTGCGTCTGCAGCTGCTTGTTTCAGCAAAAGCCACTACTTCATACATCAATAGTTTATTGATCTCTTGTTCTGCAACCGGCTTCCCTGATAATAGTTTTTCGAGTTTTAGAATATCATGATAGTCATAAAAAGAAACACATTTCCCTTCTCCTCCATCTCTTCCTGCTCTGCCCGTTTCCTGATAATAACTTTCTAAACTCTTTGGTATATCGTGGTGAATAATATATCGAATATCCGGCTTGTCGATTCCCATACCAAAAGCAATGGTGGCAACAATTACATCTACTTCTTCATGTAAAAACATGTCCTGATGACGAGCCCTGGTTTTAGCATCCATTCCGGCATGATATGGTACCGCAGAAATCCCATTCACCTGCAATTGTTCAGCTATTTCCTCTACTTTTTTTCTACTTTGACAATAGACAATTCCACTCTTTCCAGTATTTCCTTTTACATATTTGATAATCTCCTTATTAACATTCTTTTTGGGGCGAATCTCATAATATAAGTTGGCTCGATTAAAAGAATCTCTGAAAACAATCGCTTCCTGCATACCAAGATTCTTTAAAATATCCAATTGAACCTTTGGGGTTGCGGTAGCTGTTAATGCGATAATTGGCACACGATCAATTTCCTCAATAATTGGTCGCAAGCGTCTGTACTCCGGCCTAAAATCATGTCCCCATTCCGAAATACAATGTGCTTCATCAATTGCAAAAAACGATATTTTAATGCTTTGCAAAAACTCTACATTTTCCTCCTTGGTAAGTGATTCTGGCGCAACATATAATAGTTTGGTAATGCCTGAAATAATATCCTTCTTAACTTTATCTCTTTCTGTTTTGCTTAGTGATGAATTAAAAAAATGGGCAATTCCATCCACTTCACCATGCCCTCGAATACTATCCACCTGATTTTTCATTAACGCAATTAATGGCGAAACCACAATTGCAGTACCCTCACTTATTAGGGCCGGCAATTGATAACACAATGACTTACCCCCACCAGTCGGCATAATCACAAAGGTGTCCTTCCCACTCATCAAAGTATTTATAATGGCATCCTGCTGACCCTTGAACTTTCCAAATCCAAAATACTTTTTCAGTTCCTGATGTAATGTGATTTCCTCTAATTCTTGCATAAATCCAACTTTTAATCCATTAAATATACTTCTAATATTCCTAAAACCTGATAGAAATTTTATTAATTCTGCTTTATTTCACCAGTGGGAATTTTAAAACCATATTTCTTTTTTATTTGTTTTGGTGTCAACTCAATTACGTTTATGTCCACCAATATATCTTGTAAAGGCTTATCCTGAGGACCCGTTTGAACGGCGGCTATTTTATCAATAACCTCCATTCCGGAAATAACTTCCCCAAAAACAGTATATTGCATATCAAGATGAGGCGAACCACCCAATTGCTCATAAGTAGCTCTCATTTCTTCAGAAAAAGCAAAGGCTGGATTCTTGGTAGCAGCTCGAATTTGTTGTTCTACATAATCTAGCGTTTGTTTTGTATACCTGGTTCCTTGAACTATGTAAAACTGAGAACCGGAAGAGGCCCTTTCTGGGTTTGTTTGATCTCCCATTCTAGCTGCCGCTATAACCCCTTTCTTATGAAAATGATTTTCTTTAATTTCTGCATCCACCGTATAACCCGGTCCACCCTGACCCCATTTTTCCTTCATCGTTTCATCCTTAGAATTCGGATCTCCTCCCTGAATCATAAAATCCTTAATTATTCTATGAAATTTTGTTTGATCATAGAACCCATCCTTTGCAAGTTTTAAAAAATTCTCCTTATGCTTGGGAGTATCATCATAAAGCCAGATATACATATTCCCCTGAGGAGTGATCAATTCAACAAGGGCATATTTCTTCACCTTGGCCATACAGGCTGAAGGGAAAGCAACAAAAAAAAGAATAAACAATATGAGCCAATGCTTTTTCATCATGCTAATTTTTAAAATTAATTTTTCTCTTCAAAATTTCCAAACGAAATAAATTCATTAACATCTTGTAAAAAGAAATTAAATTCAAAAGTGGTAACCCTTTTTTAAAGGGATGCGAATATAATCAGAAATTAAGTGATTATGAATAGCTAAACGCAGAAATTAGAGGCATTAACCTTTATTTTATAAACTTTACGAATAGGGCATGGAGAAGGGGTTATTGGTTTACAATTAGCATGTAACATTGAATTAAAATTCAGCTAACACCTTATATCCGTTTAACATATAGAATCGGGAAGGACATCTAACTTAGTAACCATTTTTGGTAGGGGTTTGGATATCATTAAGCGTTTTATTAATTAATTTGCAACATATTTAGCAAAAAATGCGTTTTTAACCGAAATAATACCTTAGCTATGAATCAAATCAATGGAATTGAAGCATTTGAAAAGAAAAAAAAGCAACGCCTTTTAGTGGGTATTGTTTTTGACATTTTAGGTGTAGCTACCTATTTTTTTCCTGCACTAGGTGAGGCTGGAGACTTGGCTTGGGCCCCTATTGCTGCAGCCTCCTTTTTTGCTATGTATAGGGGACTAACAGGTATTATTGGGGGCTCGATGGTATTTATTGAGGAACTCTTTCCATTTACCGATTTTATGCCAACATTTACCCTTACCTGGTTGTGGGTTTATCAAATAAATGGTGCAAAAAACAAAGCCAGATTCTTGAAAAACCACGAGACCAAGGGAGAAGAGGTAATAGACATTACCCCTTTACAAGAAAACAAAAAAATATCAGCGTAATTTTATTAGTTAGTTTTATTTACATGAGTCATCGGTAAATTGAAGTATTTGTAACCTCTCTGCCGCTTGCAGAATTTGATATGGATTGTGATGGCCTATATAAGAAAGCTCAGGTAATTTACCTTGCCTATATAAACATAGCGTATTGTTTAAATGTTTGTGTACTCCATTTACGTATGGTTGGTACTTAATGGTGGATCTATAACTGTGAAATGTACAAAACAGAACAAATAGGGTTCCAAGTACCCATTTGGCCCATGTTTTTTCTCTGCCAACTGCAGAAAAAAGCAAATGCACAGTAAGAAGCA
>JBEIQI010000173.1:0-6695 GCA_040376605.1 Flavobacteriales bacterium
ATCTGGCTTGGTATTTCGGTTGGTATTGTTTTTATTGTTAATGATGGTTTCATCCTTTTCATTGGCAAATCTCTCCTCGGCTCCATTAGAAAAAACAATTTTTTCAATTTCTGTTTTATCCATTACATAAGGTGTTTTTGAACTATCCTTAAACATGGTAAAGGTTACATCAGCTTCTCTAATTTCGGTAATGTTTACTTCAATATCTGTTCCCTTTTTTGTAATGATATGATCCTGGGAAAATAGGGTTGCGGAAGTAATTAATATCAATAGGATGGTAAGTATACCCCTCATAACATGTTATTTTGCTGGGTGAATTTACAATTAATTGAACAATTTATTTTTAGAATAGTTTTATTTAACATTAACTTATAAACGACGTAGGCCTTGTTTTGTTGCGGTTTTCATCGTTAAATCTTCAGCTTTTTCCATCGGCCGGAATGTAAATAAATGGCCGATAAAATTCCGAAACTGAACATATAAAGCACCTCCGCCATCCAAATAATCCATAAGGGGGCATCTCGGTTGGGGTCAGTGGCTACAAAGGAGTAAATCAAATACATAGCGATGCATAACGATTCTATAATAAGCGCAATCAGGGTATTACCGGTACCCGACACTGCCTGAAAAAATATAGAAGAAATGGAGAAAAATAACATCGCTATAAATACCGTAATTAATGGGGATCGGGCATGTTCAATGAGTAGGGTCTCATCGGTAAATACCGCCACCAAAATATCCGGGGTAAAAATAACAATGGGACAAACAATTAATACATAAATAAAACTCAGTCTCACCACTTTATATACCAGGGGGATCACTTCATTTTCTTTCTTCTGGCCAATTTGATTACTTACCAAGCTATTGGTAGCTGATGACAATGCAATAGGGGACATTAACAATACCGAATAAATTCCCCTTACAATAATAGATACTTCAAAATTTAGCTGACCCGTGTTTTCTATCCATACAAAAAAGAAAAACCAGGCCACAATAGATAATGAATTTTGGATGACCAACCAAAAACTTACTTTCATTACCTGTTTAATATGTTCCTTGGTGATAAAAACGTATTTGTTAATTTGATAAGTGAGATAATCCTTATTAATGAATGAATAAATAACATAGGTTAAGGCACAACAAATATCGGCAATGCCGCTGGCCAATGCCGCTCCTTTAATTTCCATGGCCGGAAATCCAAACTTGCCAAAGATCATGATATAAGCCAAAACAATATTCACCACAGCATTTACCACGGATGCTATGGTTACCGCTACCGAGTTTCCTCTTCCAATATTATAAGCACAGAAGCACCATGCCAACTGAGCTCCAAAAAAACCGAATGAACGGTTTTCTAAATATTGAGTGGCATATTTGGCCACATCATCTGATTTCAATATAAGGTAAAAAAGGTCGTAACTAAAAAACCTAAAAAAGATAAATACTACCGCGGCATAGATCATGGCAACATTCGCCACGTTCCAAAATATTTTGCCTACTTCATGTGGTCTATTTTCACCAATTCTTCGGGCAATTAATATTTGTCCACCCATGGTAAAACCATAACCGATAATAAAAAATACAGTAAAAAATAAGCCTGCAATGCCAACAGCACTTTGTTGAACTGAATCTACCTTTCCCAAAAAGAAGGTATCCGCAATCAATATCGATTGGGATGCAATAAGCCCTCCATATATGGGCAGAGAGAGCTGTAGAATCTCCTTGTAGCTTATTTTCGACTTCAGCATTATTTTACAAATAAAACCAATCCCTTTAGGTATTCTGTTTCCGGATGAAAAATATTTATCGGGTGGTCGGCAGGCTGACTCATTTGATGTAAGATACTCACTTCCCTTCCGGTTTCAATCGCTGCAGCTAAAACGGCTGATGTAAATGAAAATTTATCTACTACCTGCGAACATGAATAAGTAAAGAGAATTCCATTCGTTTCTATTTTTTTTAAGGCCAGGGCATTAATTCTTTTATAGGCCATAATCGCATTGTGTCTGGATGAAATAGACTTGGCAAATGCGGGTGGATCTAAAATAATTAAATCAAAAATATCCTCGGTTTTGGTTAAATATTCCAATGCATCCTGTTGTATACTGGTATGATTTTTATCCTTAAGCTTATTTACTTCCAGGTTTTTTTCCAAACCTTCAATAGCGTACGCCGATGAATCAACGGAAGAAACCGTGGTGGCTCCATGAGTTAATGCATACATACTAAATCCGCCTGTATAACAAAAGGTATTTAATACTCTTTTACCTGCACTATATTTTCCTAATAAACTTCTGTTATCCCGTTGATCCAAAAAGAATCCGGTTTTTTGTCCTTTGGTCCAGTTTACATGAAAGGATATTCCGTTTTCTTTAACAATGGTTTCTTCATCTTTTCCTTCTATAAATGGATCAATATCCGATTTGAATTTTTGTGTAAATTTTAAATAGATAGATTTTGTTTCTGGAAATACTTTTTTAAAACTAGACATGATCATATCCAGATTATTCAAAATATAAATATGATGAACCTGAAATACGATATGGCCGTTGTAGTTGTCAATTATAATTCCCGGAATACCATCACTTTCAGCATGAAACAATCGATAGGCATTGGTATTGGCGTTGTTAACCAATCCGGCTTTTTCACGAATGGCTAGAGCGGTCTTAAATCTTTCGATAAAATAAGCTTCATTAATTTCTGTATTTCCGAAGGCCATTATTTTTACCGCAATCGAACCATCATTAAAAAAACCGGTGGCGATTTTATTTCTTTTAAAATCGAGCACGTCAATTAAATCTCCATCCGTTAATTCTTCAGATACCGTTGCTACAGCTCCCGAAAATATCCAACGATGTTTTCTAAGAGGGGAGGCTTCCTTGCCTTTTTTTAAGGTTAAATGTTTATTCATGTCTATATTTTAATGGCTGTAAATCAGCTTTTCTTTTCTTGCACAAAGTTGGCCAAAAGTTTCCAGTAAAAAACCATTCATTTTCATGAACGATTCAAATTCCGATTGATGTTGTGGATCTACCGTAATTAATAAACCTCCACTGGTTTGTGGATCTGCCAATACATGTCTATGTAATTCGGATAGTTCATCTATTTTATGTCCATAACTGGCCCAATTCCTGTTGGTACCGCCCGGTATGGCCTTCTGTTCCAGGTAGCCATATATTTCAGGAATTACCGGAACCTTGGCAAAATTAATTTCTGCACTTAATAAACTCCCTTCGCATATTTCGGAGAGATGACCCAACAATCCAAAACCAGTAACATCGGTTAATGCATGAACATAACTCAGTTCACCCAATTTTTCTCCAATCTTATTTAATTTCTCCATCGATAGTTTTGCAATCAATGCATCCGCCTCTGTTATCAATCCCTTTTTTTGAGCAGTACTTAAAATACCTACCCCCAAAGGTTTGGTTAAATATAACAAGTCGCCTGCCTCACCCATGTTATTTTGTTTCAGGTTGTTCTTATGTACCATTCCGGTAACGGCCAAACCAAATATGGGTTCAGGGCAATCAATGCTATGACCTCCGGCTAATGGGATCCCAGCCTCTTTACAAATGCTTACACTACCTTCTAATACTTTACCCGCCACTTCAGCATCTAATTTATCAATGGGCCAACCTAAAATGGCAATAGCCATCATGGGTTTACCACCCATGGCATAAATATCACTAATGGCATTGGCCGAGGCAATTCTTCCGAAATCAAAGGCATCATTCACAATGGGCATAAAAAAATCGGTGGTAGAAATAATACAATTTCCATTTTCCATTTCCATTACGGCTGCATCATCTTTGGTATTATTACCTACTAAAAGATTGGGAAATACACCACTGGTTTTTACATTCTTTAAAATTTCGTCCAAAAGTTGAGGAGATATTTTGCAACCGCAACCTGCTCCATGACTATACTGTGTTAATTTAATTTCTTCCATTTTTTATTTTTTTTGGCGCCTTATCCCGCTTTTCGCTGTATGCCTGTGGCTGCAGAGCAGCCCTCAGGCGATGCCGCTACAATCGGGGGCGCTACCGGTTTATCATTGCTCTTTTTCTAATAATTCAACAATGGCTTCTTCATAATTTTGATGGCTAATTTTTATTTCCTTCACCACTTGATTTTTCTTTTTATCCCGATGTTTTAAATATGTTCTATCGTAATAAAACAAAACCAATTCAGTAAATAATTTCAGGTTATTTTCTTCCAGTGCTTTTAAACAATCTTTATAGGCCTGACCTCCCAAACGTTTTTTAATTTTCTCCACACTAATGGCCAAGTCATCTTTACCGAAGATGGCATATTCGTTTAACAAACGTTGAATTCGATCTTCAATAGGTACATTAATGAAATAGATAGGGGCATTTTGTATCAATTCAAATAAATGTTTGGGTAAATAAATACGTCCAATATTTTTACTTTCGTTTTCAATCCAAACAGGTTTAGATAAATCCATTTTTTCTATCAGCAAAAACAATTCGCTTTCAAAACCTTCCTGGGTTGGGGGAAGTTTCTGACCCAAGGCACCAAAAGCCGATCCTTTATGATGGGCTAATTGTTCCAGGTCGATCATTTGTTCCCCACTTTTTTCTAATAGATGTAGGATTTCAGTTTTTCCACTTCCGGTTGATCCGCTCAGCACTTTTAATTGCAGAGGCATTTGATTTAAAAAATCTATTACATGTCTTCGATAAGCTTTGTAACCACCTTCTAAAACATATACTTCAAATCCAGCGGTTTCGAGCAACCAGGCGATGCTTCCGCTTCGCATACCACCTCTCCAGCAATAAACAAATACTTGAGGTTGTTTTGCCATCTCTTTTACCTGAAGAACTATAGGAGCCATTTTAGGTCCTACAATTTCCAGTCCTTGAATAATGGCTTCTGATTTTCCTACTTGTTTATAGGTGGTACCTACCCGGGCTCTTTCTTCATTATTGAATAGAGGAATGTTATTGGCCTGTTGGATATGACTGATTTGATATTCACCCTCCGAGCGTGCATCAATGATGCATTGGCCTTTGGATTTCTCCAGAAATGCTGAAATAGAAAGTCGTTTCGCCATATAAGCTGGCATAAAAATAGCAAGAATTGTGGGTTATTTTACTCTGACCTGCGGCTGACTGAAAACACAGCTATAACTGGTTGTGCCGTTGGCCTTGCTTAATATTCGAAATCAATAAGCTCTTTAACCGGAATATCTAAGTATTTGGCTATTAGGAAAATATTTGAAATACCCCTTTCATTGCTGATTTTCTAAACATGTTTGCCGAACTTCTTTAGGGTTTCTAGTCCCTGATGTTTTTAACATACGAATAATGAAATAGAACGAGAATTTAACATAAGCAAATTTGCCTATATTGGTTTAATTCTTAACTTTAATAACCAATTAACCCAACAAGAAAGGAGGAACCAACCCCAAAAACTTGTATATTTAAACAACTAAATATAGCCATGCAGCGTCTATGTATTAGTAGGTTTTCCTGTAACCATATACGGGAGGGATGTTAAACGACTTCTACCCTAATGAAGAAAGGATAAAAATTAACCAATCACAAATTATTGAATAATTCTTGATTTTAAAAAGCCTATATTTTTTACTCTTCATTGGTTGTTTAACTCATTCAGTGTTGGCCCAAAATATCATTACCAACGGCGATATGGAAATCTATACTTCATGTCCAGTAAGTGTTTCAAGTCCAGGGAATCCAGAAATTCAGAAATGTACTGGATGGTATCTTCCCACGTTTGCAACAAGTGATTTTTATAATGCTTGCGCTGTGGGTACAATTGCGGCAATACCTAACAATGCAACTGGTTATCAATACCCTCAGTCTGGGAATGGGTATTTAGGATTTCTTCCATATGGCGATATGTTTGATTGGTACGAGTATATTACCAATAGGCTTAGCAGGTCTATGAATGTTGGTGAAAAATTCCATGTTAGCTGTTATATGGCATTAGCAAATTGCTATTATGCTACCAAAGAAATAGGTTTCTATTTTCACCCAGATTCGTTCTATATTAATAATACAAATCCATTGCCATTTAGCCCTCACTATAAATTGAACTATTACATTACGGATACCTTGGTTTGGCAAAAAGTAGAATTCGATTACATTGCTTCGGGTGGTGAAAAATATATGACACTTGGTTATTTCGCAGATTATTTGGATACTCTTCGTGTAGAAAGCGTTCTAGCACCAGGTGGGTATTCATATTATTATGTAGATAATTTTGAGATTGTATATAAAGAGAATGTTTTAGATTCCATATTAGCAACTATACCCAATGTTTTTACTCCTAATAATGATGGGATAAATGATGTGTACCAATTTACTTTGCCTATTACATTGGATTATTTCATTATTTATAACCGTTGGGGCACGGAGCTTTATAGAGCAGAAAATATTAGCACAATAAGTTGGGATGGTGAAAATTGTTCGAATGGAGTATACTATTATGCCATGGGAATCAATACTCAATCTTTAAAATCAGGATTTATTCAATTGTTTAATTGATTAAATAATTGAATTTTTATGAAAAAAATATTGCAATTTGTATGCTTAATAAGCATAGGTACTGCCAATATATATGCGCAAAACACCATTGTTACAAATGACCCTTTACTTCCTGCTTTAAATGGTACAAATGATAGAGCATTTTGGTCGCGCAGAGGCAAT
>JBEIQI010000155.1:0-7181 GCA_040376605.1 Flavobacteriales bacterium
CTTTGTCTATTCAGGAACATTTTCAAAGGTCTCCAGAGATGAGTTGGAGGATTTAATTGTTCAAAATGGGGGCAAAAAATCAGGATCCGTATATAAAAAAACCAGTTTTTTAATTGCCGGCGAAAAGATGGGCCCGGAAAAAAGAAAAAAAGCCGAAGAGTTTGGAGTGAAAATTATTAATGAGGAAGAATTTCTTTCAATGATTAATAGATAATTCAATCATACCTTTTTTATTAGGATGAGACATATATTTTGGCTAACACTACTGATGATGCTGGTTGCTTGCAGTTCGCCAACTACATGCAAAACTAAGGTAATTTGGATGGTTGATAGCATTGTGATAGATCAGCAGAAAGTACATCTACAAAGTACCTTTGCATCTTTGCAAAATAACAAAACCTTTTTGTTGCCGATACCCATTAATAATTCTCAACAAGATATTTACGAAACTGACATTTCGAATGCGACAGGAAATTATCATTTTTTGAATGACACTGTTGAGGGATCTGTTCTGGTGAGGTTAACTTCTGATTACAAAACGTATAACGGTCTTTATTATGCCGAATTGTATAATAAAGAAAACAAGCACTATTTAAAACTGCAGAATCAAGACATTACCTTCTATTTTGCTCAATGGCTTCATTAATATATACTAGGTACATTGCAATAGAATAATTTTAAATTTGTACATGGTTTTAGCATCCATTCGTAAAATATCTGGCAAAAAGAAGCTAAGTAAGCTAAAGGTTAATGCTCCAAGACCTCTGCCATTTAATAAAATTAAATCTATTGGAATTTTATATTACCTGAACGATGAATCGGAGTTGAAGCAACTTTTGAAAATTCAAAAAAACTCTTTTTTATTGGGGAAAGATGCAAAAATCCTTTGTTGGTTAAAATCTACTAAAAAGAAGCCACATCCTCAGATTGAGGGCATTCAATTTATTGATAGAGCTGATTTCGATAGTAATTTTCTCCCCAGCTCTAAAGTGGCTAGATATTTTTGTCAGCAAGATTTTGATTTGATAATGGACCTTTCTTCACAATATCATTTTCCAATTCATGCCATGGCTGTTATGTCCAATGCCAAATTAAAAGTAGGTATTGAGCACAAGTTAAATTGGCATTTACAGGTTCGAATTAAATTGGGAGAGGCCAAGCAAAATAATCCCCATTATTTATTAGAGCAAATAATAGTTTATTTGGAGCAATTGTTTTAGTTCTCAGAGTGAAAATTGATAAATAGACCTACTATCCACGAGTTTTTGAATGGCATTATCAATTGATATGGGTGGAATAAGTTCAAGTTCTATTAATCGATTAACCACTGCCCCTAATTTTTCTGTATCCACACCTAATTCCATATTCCACTCAACAGCAGCATACCATTTGACAGCATCAAAATGAGTTAGGCCAAACTCATTGGCTACCATGCCGATTATATCACCAGAAAGAATCAGTTGATTAATGACCTTATGTAATTGTTGAAAAAGCTCATGTAAATCATTATAATGGTTTCTTAGTAAACTATTCTGACAAACCACCACAAATGAAGGCCATGGTGTAGGGCATGAGCCAATTTTCTCAAATTCCCCATTATCCACAAATGGTTTTGTAATATATTTCTCCCAAAAGAAAATATCAGCATCACCATTTGCCAAAGCTTTTCGGGCTCCATTTAAATCTTTAACTATTATAAAGTCGCTTTCTTTTAATTGAAGGTTTTTTTGACTGGCATTTACAAATGGCATTAAATGTGAACCTGATTTAAAACGACTAATGGCATATTTTTTACCTTGTAGGTTGTCCATGGTGATACCACTTCCTTTTTTTACGTGAATCCCCCAGTTTAAGGGAGAATCTACATAAAATTTTACGATACTGGCATCGATACCATCTAATATTCCTGCAATAGCTCCTTCTGTTAAAAGGGTAGCCATATCCAATTGACCATCTTTTAAATCGGCGAGCATAGCACCGGTGCCGCCAGGATAAGATTGCCAGCTAACATCCCAGCCTGTGGATTTGAACATCCCATGTTGCGTTCCATAATACCATGGGATATTAAAATGTTCAGGCACCCCACCAATGATTATTTTCTCCGCCAATTGATTTTATTTTTGTAAAGATAAAGAAAAGTGACAATAAGCCCGATTTGAGATGTCCAGATACCACAAATTCTGGTGATTTGCTCGGAATTTTATATATTTGGAATATATACACCTTGATATGAAAAAAATTATTCCAATCATTTTTTTAACATTGACCTTAAACGTATCGAATGGCTTTGCATTAAGCGGAGGTCCTGATGCATATGGTTATACGTGGAAAGACAGCAATGAACCTGGTGGACCAGTATATACTTGGTTTGATATTTCTTCAATAGGAACCTTAGTCCCGGGTTTATCCGATGATAATAGTTCACCAAGTCTTATCAATGTCGGATTCAATTTTCATTATTATTGGAGTGATTACAATAAAGTTAAAATCGGTTCTAACGGTTGGTTGAGTTTTGATAATCCCAGCAACATCGCTTCTTGTTTTCCAAATATACCAACCGCGGGAGGGGTAAATAATATTCTCGCCGTTTTAATGAGTGACTTAACATTTGTTGGAGCGGGAAATACAGGGCTATGTCATTATTGGTCCAATAATACCGACTCATTTATTGTTCAATATACAAATGTTCCATACTGGACTGCATTAGCACCAGGGTTTACCGGTTCTAATAGCTTTCAAGTAATATTATCTGGGTTAGATAGTTCAATAACATTCCAATATCAAACAACAACCCCTTATACAGATCTCGTTGGATGTAATGACGTTACCGTAGGTATTGAAAATCTTGCAGGAAATATAGGTTTAGAATGTTATGCAGATTTAGTTCCTCCGGGTGCATATGCCATTAAATTTGAATATCCTGAAGTTGTTGGTATAGCTGTACAAGATGCTACTCCGTTTTGGAATCAGAATGTTGGGAGTAGAGGATTTTTTGTTTCTTCAGGAACGTTCCCTATTTCAGCTAATATCAAGAATGTTGGGAACGCAACCTTGACTTCGAACGTCATTGTAAATGAACAAATTCGAAATCAGGCATTCGTATTAGTTCATTCAGATATTGATACAGTTACTCCATTAAATGCAGGGGCATTTGTTACTCTAAATTTTAATCAACCAACCATTTATACTCCTGGGCAATATTCTTTTCAGGTATCAACAAATTGTTTGTCAGATATTAATCCAACCAATAATCAAATGGTTTCTGAAATTGAGGTTATTAATGCTTGCTCCTCAACCTCCATGTCGTATCATACAAGTGGAATACCTGATCAACAAGTAAGTTGGAATGCTGGTATTGGTGGAGATGACGGAATTGGTGTATTTTATAAACCGCCATTTTATCCAGTTACCATTAATTCATTGGATTTTTATATTCAATCAGCATCAGGAGATGGATTTGAAGCTGCTATATATGCTAATGATGGCGCATTTGGGGCACCTGGAACATTAATTTCATCCACTGCTGTTGCCGGAGGTTCGGTAATTTCGGGTGCATGGAACAATATACCATTAAGTAGTCCTGTAACTATTGATTCTGCAGGATTTTACGTAGTGTGGTTTCAATCTGGTCCAACTATTTTTATTGGTCTTGAAACCGCTTTCCCGATTTCAAGAAATACCTATGAGATATTAGATGGTGCATGGTCGTTATATCGTGAAAATGAAGATCAGGATGCATCCATTAGAGTTAATATTGTCCCTTCAGCGGGAATTGATAATACAACCAATTTAGTTTCAGGAACGATTTCTGCCAATCAACCTGGAGCAGCATATCAATGGTTAGATTGTGGCAATGGCTTTGCAACCATTGCTGGCGCAACTAGCCAAAACTATACTCCTTCGGCCAATGGTTCTTATGCAGCATTAATTAATTTCGGAGGATGTGTAGACACTTCAGCTTGCGTCCTTATTAACAATGTGGGACTGGATGAAACGATTTTGAATAGTGCTAAAGTTTATCCCAATCCAGCTCAAAATGCTGTTAATATTGAGTTCTTGAATAACTTGAACCTTGATCAGGTGGATTTGCAAATTACTGATGTGGCTGGAAAAATAATTACCATACCTTTTAATTTCAGCAATTCTATGGTGCAATTGAATATTAGTGGATTAAGTAATGGAATATATAATTATCAGTTATTTGATTCCGGCAAATTGATTGCTATTGGCAAGTTTGTAAAACAATAAAATGAAGTTATAGCAAGCCTTATGGTAACTTTAAATATAGGACTTAGCTATTTAATATTTTTCTAACTCAATTTGATTTAGCTACAATTTGAAACTTATTGTTTATACTACTCAGTATCGCGAAGGAAGTGATATGTTTAAAAGGGCTGCTAAAACACTGGAAAGTGAGTTAAGGTCAAAAGGAGATGAGGTAATTTGTAAAGGAATTTTAAGCAAGAAGGACTTGGTTTCCCTTTTTTCGGAAATTACACAATCCGGAAAATTATTAGATGCTTATCATTTTGTGGGTCATTCTGGAATGTATGGACCAATGTATGGAACAAGGGCGTATCCTGAACAGTTTAGTCCGTATGAATTGCAAAATCTTAAAATTCCGTTTGCCCCTGATGCCAAGGCGTATTTTCATTGTTGCAGATCTGCCCGCTGGTTTGCCGCATTTTTTGCCAAAAGTCATCAGGTAGAAACCTTCGGTTATTATTGGTATAAAGCGGTAACCAGCGATCGTAATAAATTTAAAAAGGTATCCAATATTCATCAACCTGTTTATACCATTGGTTGTAAGGGAAAAAAATCGCACGGAATTTTGGGTTCAATTAAAAAATATGGCAGGATTGAATCGCTAGAAACCATGAAATCCTTTAAACCTTCTGATTTTGCAGAGGATAGATCTTATGATCGGGTGGCTGCATTATATGATGAGGTTTTTCAGGATATTAAGGTTAGAAAGGATGAATGGAAATGGTTGAAGGAACATCTGCCTAAAAACGATCAACTGAATGTATTGGATATTGGATGTGGGAACGGTGCCTTATTAAAAGAGCTATCACCAATGATCAATTGCGGGTTTGGAGTAGATGTTTCTGAGGGTATTTTGGATAAAGCAAAGCTTTTGAATGCCAATAATAAGAATTTGGAATTCAGGCAATTAAACGGCCCTGTGCTGCCCATCGAATCTCAATCAATAGATGTGGTTACTTCCTTATTGTCTTTTCGATATTTGGATTGGGATCCCTTGATGGATGAGATAAGAAGGGTACTAAAACCTGGTGGGAAAGTGCTGATTATTGATATGGTTACCGTACCGGTTAAGGCTAAAGAATGGTCACGGTTTTTGATGCATAAAATCAAACAATTTTGGCAACGATTTTCCAACCAAGAATTTAATAAAAGACTTAAGCGATTGGTAAACGATCCTGATTGGAAATTTATGTTGAAATATAATCCAATTAGGGCTGAACATGAAATGAAATGGTATTTGGAAAGTCGTTTTCCCGGGAAAAAAGTGAAAAAAATTAATATTGGTTATCATTCCAGTATGTTGGCCTTTGATTCGGGTAATATTGAAAATATGAATGATATTTACTTAACCTATCCATAATGGCAATAGGTATCTGTGATTGGGGAATTGGGGGTGTAGGCCTGTATCAGCTGATACGAAAAAGAAGTAGTGTAGATATTATTTATTTTTCTGATACGGGTTATACTCCCTATGGTAAGGTACCCGAGGATGAATTAAAGGCTCGGTTAACCAAAGTATTTGAATATTTCCAAAGTTTGGGAGTTCATCAGGTTATTGTTGGCTGTAATGCAGCAAGTACCGTTTTAATGGAGGATCCCAATATTATCGGCGTCATTGAGCACGGGGTAAACCTAGTTCTAAAGCATCACCCAAAGGAAATAGCAATAGTAGGAGGGAAGCGTACCATCGAATCGGAAATATATAAAACAAAATTAGAAGCTAGTGGGCTTAAGGTTCATCAGCGGATAGCTCAACCATTGTCCGCAAGAATTGAAGCCGGTGACATTGCTTCCGACGGTTTAATGGACGATATTAAAGCTATTTTTGAACCTATTAAAACTGTAGAACATATTTTGTTGGCCTGCACTCATTATCCCCTTATTCAAAGTGAATTGAGGAAGTTTACAGGAGATTCAATTTTCTTGGATCCTGCAGAGGAGATGGTTGACTGGATATTTAACAACTGGAAAATAGATAATGAGCAAGGAAATGTTAGATGGCTAACTTCAGGGGATACCATTCAAATGAAAAACTCATTAAGCAAATTGTATAAAATAGAAAATACTCACATCGATTATATTCGACTATGAGCAATCCTTTTACTGAACATCCATAAGAAGTTGGATTATCCTATGTGGGGCATTTTTTCTTTGCCTGGTCGGTAGTATTCAAATTAATGATGGCTACCTTTTGCTGCAGCATACACTCAATTTTCCCTTTTTTGTTCACCCATACTACTAGTGCCATCGTAAAAGGGTTGCATGCCAAAATTGAAAATAGGAAGGAGGCTAATTAGCTATTTGGGCTTGACCTTACCATAAGTTAAGGTGTCATCAAACCTACCGTTGAAATAATAGTTTTCTCTAAAATAGCCTTCTTTTGCGAATCCCGTTTTAAGGAGAATTCTTTCTGAAGACAGATTATTCGGATTTAAATTTGCCTCCACACTGTGAATTCTCATTTGATTAAATCCAAAATCCAACACCACGGATAAGGCTTCACTCATTATTCCTTGATTCCAAAAAGGAAATAACAAAGAATAACCAATTTCAGCTCGATAGTGCTCTCTTATTAACCGCCAAAAACCAATACCACCAATCATGGTATCACTGTTCTTTAAGGTTATTGCCCATGAAATTCCCTCACTTTGTAGATACGATTCTTCCATTTTATCAATCATGTCTAGGGCTTCCTGAATGTTTTGGTAAGGTGGACGTGCCGTATATTCTACCGTTTTAGGGTCATTCCTCAATTTATAAACAGATTCAGCATCGGTATCAATAACCTTTCTCAAAATGAGCCGATCTGTTGTTAAAACCGGGAAATGAGGAAATTCGAAAGTTAACATGGTGGTTAAAGTTAATTGTTTTAGCCGAATCGTTGTTATATTTGAGAATGAAAAAATTGAATTTGA
>JBEIQI010000330.1:0-2714 GCA_040376605.1 Flavobacteriales bacterium
CCAGGTACTTAAGCTTATCTATACTTATAACATCCAAGGAAAAACAAAAGAACAAAACCAGAAAGAAATAAAAATACATGGCCGTTCGGTCCTCAGGATAATTTACTTTTAGTAAAAGTTGTAATAATACCGTTGCCAAAATATTTCCAAGAAATAAAACTGCAAAAAACCAACGTTGGGTAAGTAGAATATTTTTGTAACCTTCCCTGTTCCCTCCAGCACCCAGAAATACAATTCCCAAACAAGTCAAAACAATAAAAAATACCGCTATTGAAGTATGCCACTCGTCATAAATAAGAATAACCAGAGACCAAACGGTAATATGGTAAAAGCTTCGATCACCACCATAATATAAAAGCCCCAACTCCTTCATCTTCATAGATAAAATAGCCGCCCCAACGATGGGTAAAAACCCTAACACCAAAAAAACAAACTTTTGCAACCATCTTTTATTCTTCAAAATAAATGACAAGAATAATAATCCGTTTAACAGCAGCATGGTATTAAACAAGGTAAGATTCGCCATTAATGCCAAGGCGGAAAAAAGATAGAATAGCCAAAGCTTTCTTAACTGAAATTCTTGAAAATACTGAAGAATATAAAATATGGATGCCATTAACAAGGCCATTGACATTGCATATCCTCTAGAATAACCAAAGTATTCCATTAGATTATGCGCTCCTACCATCCCACATAAAAATCCTATTTTTACAATATTAGATTTTAGAAAAGCACTAATCTTCCAAACAAACCAAACAAAAAGTGGAAAAAAAATAAGACTTGCTAACCGAAGCTGTAAGGTTCCGAAACCGAAAATTTTAAAAATTTGTGATGATAAAAAAGAATTGAGTAAATGATTGTTTGCATCCCAGTGGGCCTGAAAGGGTTTCCATTCATTACGTTGAATATAATGCATAAAGGTGGCCGCTTCATCATGCACCGGAGGAACAAATATTGCCCGAAGAATTAAATAAATAAAAATGCTAAAGGCAGAAGCAAAATAAATATTTTTTATGGTGAAAACGGGCTTCATAAATATAGGGCTAAAGATAGAAAAGAAACCATAGCAATAAAGCCATTTTTCGGACTAATCAAAAAAACCAAGCCAATAAATAGTCGAAATATTATGTACTTTTGAAGTATCTAAAGACCGATGGGAATAAAATCTTTTATATTAAAACCATATGCCCAATTCATGGCTAAAAAAATTAAGTCATGGAGCAAAAACCCTATTGAAGCACAAAACAAAGTCTTCGAAAATCTAATAGAAGAAGGAAGCAAAACAGTTTTTGGTAAAGATCATGGATTTGAAAAAATTTCTACCTACGAAGATTTTAAACAACATGTACCCATTAATGATTACGAAGGATTAAAATCTTATGTTGACAAAATAAAAGAAGGACATTCGGATATTTTATGGCCCGGGAAGCCAGTATATTTTGCTAAAACATCGGGTACCACATCAGGTGTGAAATATATACCTATTACTAAAGAGTCTTTACCTAACCATGTAGGATCGGCTAGGAACGCTATTTTCTGTTATATAGCGGAAACAGGGAATGCTAAATTTTTTGATGGTAGAATGATCTTTCTTTCGGGAAGTCCGGAATTAGACAAGGTGGGAGGGATTCTTACCGGAAGACTATCGGGCATTGTGAATCATGAAATTCCATTTTATGTAAAAGGTAATCAACTTCCCTCCTGGGAAACCAATTGTATAGATGATTGGGAAACAAAGGTATCTGCTATCGTAGAGGAAACCCATAACAAAGACCTAAGTCTCATTGGAGGAATTCCTTCATGGGTTCAAATGTATTTTGAAAAGCTGATTGAAAAAACAAATGCTAAAAATATAGGTGAGCTCTTTCCAAATCTTCAGTTATTCGTATATGGTGGTGTTAATTATGAGCCTTATCGCAAGAAATTTGAAAATGCCTTAGGGCGGTCCGTTCAAACCATAGAAACCTATCCTGCATCTGAAGGGTTCATCGCTTTCCAGGATTCGCAGAAGGAAAAAGGATTATTATTACAAGTAAATGCGGGGATATTTTATGAATTCATTCCTGCTAATGAAGTGTTTAATGAAAAACCAACTAGGATTTCATTAAAAGATGTTGAGTTAGAAAAAAACTATGCAATCATTTTAAATACCAATGCGGGTCTTTGGGGATATTTAATTGGTGATACCGTAAAATTTGTTTCCACATCTCCCTATCGAATTATTGTAACCGGTAGAACAAAACACTTCATTTCGGCCTTTGGTGAACATGTAATTGCTGAAGAAGTGGAAGATGCATTGCGCATTGCCAGCGAAGGATTGGATGTTCAGGTGAATGAGTTTCATGTGGCTCCTATGGTAAATCCATCTAATAGTGAACTACCTTATCATGAATGGTTCATTGATTTTGATAAAAGGCCTAATGATATGGATAGCTTCCGATTAAAAATTGATGAAGCATTGCAGAAAAAAAATATTTACTATGCAGATCTTATTGAAGGAAATATATTACAGCCACTAAAAATTACGGTTGTTAAAAAAAATGCTTTTGTGAATTATATGAAAAAGGAGGGTAAACTTGGGGGTCAAAACAAGGTGGCTCGATTAGGAGATAATAGAAAAGTGGCAGATGAATTAGAGAAAGAATAACAATTCCATTGAAATCTTTTGATAATTATTTAAACAAGCTCTCAACATATTTCGATACTTTTACTTA
>JBEIQI010000308.1:0-3152 GCA_040376605.1 Flavobacteriales bacterium
ATGGGCCGAAGATTTTAATTTAATATTAATTTATTGTGTTTTTCTATTCTATATTTTTGATACAATAAATCTAAGCCAAATATTCTAATTTAATCTCACCACATGAAAAACTTTACAAAAAAAATCCCCTTACTAATTTCCTTGCTCACTGCAGGAGTTGGTTTGACGCATGCCCAAATAAGTTTCACTAATAGTAATACTGTTTTGCATTCGGAAACAGGTGTTTTAGGCTCCAATGGCAGTGTATTTAGTGGAAATGCCATGTGTGTTATTGACGTAAATGCCGACGGTTTGGATGATATCATCAAACTTGATAACAATCGTTATGTAAGAATTGAATATCAGCAAGCTGGTGGAACGTTTACACACCAGTATATTGGCGATTTTGGCACCGGTACTAGTAACTGGGGAATGTCATCCGCAGATGTAGACCACAACGGCTACAAGGATGTCTTATTTAATGGAGGAAGCCAGGCTAAGTTAATGAAGTTAAATAGCACCGGAACTGGGGTATTAGGATCCATTATTAATTTACCTAATGGAGGTATCTTTTGTCA
Organism: Flavobacteriales bacterium; assembly: GCA_040376605.1. Lineage (GTDB taxonomy): Bacteria > Bacteroidota > Bacteroidia > CAIKAF01 > CAIKAF01 > JANWKQ01. The sequence goes on from JBEIQI010000308.1 coordinate 558, forward strand.
AAATGGAAATTTCATGGACGTGAATAATGATGGATGGGAAGATATATTCATGTGTAATGACGTAAATGAAAGTAAAATTTGGGTGAACGATGGAGCTGGGAATTTTCCCGCAGAACAAGGTAATGGACCCTATATTAATTTTGATGTTACACCTGGAACATCGGCTCCTAATGACGAGTCAGGTAACTATGGATCGGTTTGGTCTGATTTTGATAATGATGGGGATGTGGATTTGTACATTATTCACTGTCGTCAAGGTCAAGCAGCCGGTGATCTTAGACGAACCAACGTGCTTTTCGAAAATAATGGATCGAATGTATATAGTTCGAATGCAGCGGCTCATGGTTTAGCAAGTAATGCGCAAGATTGGACCGGTAGTTTTGGTGATATAGATAATGATGGAGATTTTGATTTATTACTAACTGGTCATGAGGCTGGTAATACAAACCGTATCATGCTGAATGATGGAAATGGAAATTTTACTTCCAACCTTGCTCAGCCAACTGTTTCTTATGGAAGCACCCCTCAGCAATCATTTATGGAAGATTTGGATAATGATGGATGGATTGACATTATTATCGCTGGCACATCCCAACAAAGAATTCACAGAAATAATGGTGACGGCACATTCACTCAGGTGTCCAATGCAACCTTGGGTCTTGGGGCTAACAACTTTCTTTCTTTTGCTGCTGGAGATTTAAATCATGATGGTAAAATTGATATATATGCCGGATATGGAAGCTTATATAATAATCCAAGTGGATCTATCACAGATGTTTATTGGAGAAACTCTACCTCTAATTCAAATCATTTCTTAACTATCGATTTAAGAGGAACCATTAGTAGCGCTGGAGCATTAGGGGCAAGAGCTTTTATTTATGGTCCTTGGGGTGTTCAAACACGTGAAGTTCGAGCAAGTGAAAGTTATGGTACCTGCAATACTTTTCAATTACATTTTGGATTAGGAACAGCTACAACTGTTGATTCTATTCGTATTAACTGGCCTTCAGGTGTAACCGATTTATTGGTAAATGAGCCTGTAGATCAATTTATTACTTTAACCGAACAGCAATGTTCACTTTCGGGGATTACTGCATCTTATAGTGGGTCAACTACTTTTTGTAGTGGAGATTCTTTAGAAATTACTGCGCCTGCAGGACCTGGTTATTCTTATTTATGGTCAAGTGGTGAAACTTCCCAATCCATCTATGCGAATGCTTCCGGAAATTATTCTGTAGTGGTTTCAACAAGCTTAACTTGTTCGGCATCATCGCCTGCGGTTAATATTACGGTAGATCCGGTTGAATCTGTTACTATTTCTGCTGCTGGGGCAACCACATTCTGTCCTGGAGGCTCCGTAACATTAACTTCTTCTCAGGCAAGCGCTAATGTTTGGAATACATCAGAAACCACTCAATCTATTTCAGTTAATGCGGCTGGAACCTATTCTGTTAACTATCAAGGTCTTTGTCAAAGTTGGCCTTCTAATTCTATTGTGGTTTCATTGCTAGATAACAGTGCACCTGCTACAACCGATGATGCTGTTATTTATCCTGCCATAGGCACGGTAACCGCTACTGGTTCTGATTTGAAATGGTATGATGCTTTAAGTGGCGGAACTTTATTAGGAACAGGAACAACCTATAGCCCAGGTATTATTGCTACCAACACCACTTATTATGCCGAAGAAACACGCAGTTATGGAGGAAGCACTGGAAATGTGGGATCAACCAATATTGCAGGTTCTGGATTCTCTGGAACCGGTCTTAATGGATTCCTTAAATTTGATGTATTGGCCAATGCAACTTTGGTTTCGGTAGAGGTGAGTACTGATATGCCAGGTAATAGAATCATTGAATTAAGAAATTCTGGTGGTACAGTGCTGCAAAGCGCTACGGTTAACATTCCAAACGGTGCATCTACAGTTACCTTAAATTTCCCTCTAACACCTGGTACCAATTACCAATTGGGAACAAATACCGCTAACAACAATACGGTTCTTGGTTTTGCCAGTCCACAATTGGTTAGAGATAATGGGTCTCCTGCATTCCCATTTACTTTGGCTGGTGCGGTGGATATTACCACGGGTAATAATGGTAGTTCTGATGTAAATGCTTATTATTATTTCTATAACTGGGTGGTAGAGGTTACTCCTACTGATGTTTGTGTATCAGCAAGAACTCCTGCAACCATTACTGTAACTGCTGGTTCCGGTATAGAGGATAATTCTGGCTTTGATATCAGTGTGTACCCTAATCCAACTACCGATTATGTTAATGTGGAATTTACAACACCTGAGACAGGTGAGGCAATGATAGCTGTTTACGATATGTTAGGTAAGAAAATTTATGATATTAACCTTGGTAAGGTAAATGGTACGGTAATAAAAACCATAAGTACCTCAACTTTGGCTAAAGGCGTGTATAATGTAAAACTTACCATTAATGATAGTGAATTTAGTACTAGAGTGATAGTAAAATAGTTATTCGTTAATTGATTTAAAACGCCTTGGTTTACCAGGGCGTTTTTTTTTTACTCATTGATTGGATTGACGTTGGTGTATAAAGAATCCAATGAACGGGCATTAGAGGCAAG
>JBEIQI010000176.1:0-6635 GCA_040376605.1 Flavobacteriales bacterium
AAAAAAATAAATCTTTATCTAAAACAGCATTTTTTAATCAGTGCCGGATTAATAAATAGAGAACCGCTTCTTCATTGAGGCGGTTTTTTTTTGACATCAGTGCAAAAAAAATCCTGACAAATCTTCAATTTTTCAGGATTTTGCCTTTGACTCGGATCTTAATTAATAATGATAGATCAATAAAGGTTTTTTAGAATGTAACACCAAATCCTTGGTAACACTTTTATGAAATAATTTCTCAATAATATTACGTTTGGTAGTAAATAATACGATGAGGTCGGCATTTGCTTCGTTTGCATACTTTTCTAATCCTTCAGCAACATCTTCAGCTTGACGATGAACAATATATTCAATTTTTCCAGGATACATTTTGTGTAATTTTTCAAGAACTTGCTCATCGTTGATAATGTCCAATTGAAAATTATTGTCAATTTTAATAAAACTAGACGTTAAGTTGAAGTCAGTTTCAAATTTAAAATAGGTGTTTAAAACATTGAAGTCTTCATTTTCCATATTCAACCCTACCGCAGCTTTAGAGAAACTGGTAACGTTAGAATCGTAAGGCATTACAAAAATAGGGGACTTGATTTTTTCAAAAATAGCAGAGGTATGTGTTCCAAAAATATCTTCAACCACACTATGAGAACCTTGGGTAAACATAATGATATAATCAGGCATGAGGGTATTTGCCAACTCTATAAATTCCTGATCGAAAAATCCAACTGGCTTTGAAACCTCTACCTGATAACCATCTTTTTTTAATTCCTCCATAAACTCGTTGAAAGCATTTTCTTCATCGGCCCTTAATTCTTCTTCTACATGATCAGTCTTGGTTGCCATTAAGTCGATAAGTCCCACAGCCGAAGGAAGCGTAATTACATGAATGAACTGTAATTTTGAAGTTGATTTATTCGCAATTAACGGAATGCTTGCCTTCATTTTATCTTTAGGAGCATTTTTTGAAAAAGGAATTAAAATGGTTTGCATAAGTTTGAGATTTGATAAGGTGAAATTAAGATTAAATACTCAAGGAAGTTTTATATTTTTGTTAATAATTGATGCAAGAAAATTATAAAATATTAATGGTATGCCTCGGCAATATTTGCAGATCACCAATGGCAGAAGGCATTATGCGTCATAAATTAAAAGAACATCATATTACTGCAATGGTTGATTCGGCCGGAACAGGTGATTGGCATGCGGGTGAAAACCCAGACAAGCGTGCTATTAAGGCCATGAAAAACCATCAACTTGATATCTCAAATCTAGTTGCCAGACAATTCCAAAAAAATGACTTTCATCATTTTGATTTAATTTTGGCTATGGATGAATCCAACTATTCAAATATCATAAGCCTTACAGAGGATGTTGAGCATCGGGAGAAAGTAAAACTCATTTTATCTTATCTTCATCCAGTTCAAGTATTATCGGTTCCCGATCCCTGGTATGGTGATCAGAATGGATTTGAGCAGGTTTACCAAATGCTCAACGAAGCTTGCGAAATGGTTATTAAAACACATTTTAAATGAAATCAGGAAATCTGTATTTAATTCCCAATTTTATTGGAGATACTCCGTCTACCCAACAGTTTCCTGCTTATAATCATGAAATCGTTAAAGGTTTAAAGTACTTTTTTGTGGAGAATCCAAAACCAGCTAGAGCACTTATCAAGGCTCTCCACAAAGAAGTAGATTTTAATGAAATTGAACTTTTTCAATTTGATAAACATGCCAAGGATAATTCCGAAACCTACCGCGAGGTTTTAAATTGTTTGCAAGCCGGAAATAGTGTTGGGGTTTTATCCGATGCAGGATGCCCCGGAATTGCTGATCCGGGTTCGGAATTGGTAAGATGGGCCCATGAAAAAAATATTCAGGTGATCCCACTGATTGGTCCCTCTTCCATATTTTTAACCCTCATGTCAAGCGGATTAAATGGACAAAATTTTAGTTTTATTGGATACTTATCGAAGGACGCAAAAGAAAGAGCAGATCAAATTAAAAAAATGGCTATTAACACTAAGTCATCCCAACTTACTTATTTGTTTATAGAAACACCTTATAAAACAGATGCTACTTTAAAGGATTTGTTACAGCACTTGAGTCCTTCCAATTATCTATGTTTAGGGGTTGATCTTTTTTCAATGCAACAAAATATTACCACCTATTCGGTGGATCAATGGAGGAAGGTAAAATCTTTACCTACTTTAAAGGATCGCCAGGTAGTTTTTGCTGTGGGTTAGTTTTGGATTTCCTTTTAAATTGATTAATTTTAATACGTAATAATTGATAGATATAAAAAACACAGCTATGAATAAAAAATGGATTTTGTTGAGTTTAATCATGATGGTTTCCACATTGGGGATGTTTGCCCAAACCAACGACGACAAAACGGATGAAGAAAGTTGTTATAGAAAATGGTATAAAATATTTCAACTTCGGGGAGCTGATGAAGTACCAGATGGTGATTATGATAACGTAGTGGTGAGTTTACGCCAAGGGGTTCATGGAAGTTGTTATTATGGAAAAGTATCCGTAAAAAAAGGAACCATTCGATCTATAGAAATTAGAATTGTAGATGGGAAATTTGAAAAGGTAACTTTTGATGCGAAAGAGGATTATGCCATTGTGAATGGAATTTCTGAAACCATTGTAGCCAAATTACGTGGCAATAGACATGAATTAAATGTGGTATTTAAAGAGAAATTAAGACCAAAAGGAAATTCATATGATCAGGCTCCTGATCCGGAAATGGATGAATACAAATAGAGAATATCTATAAAAACCAAAAGGGAAGCAATTGCTTCCTTTTTTGGTTAACCAACCTACTATGAAAAAAACTATCTTTAAAACGATGTTACTAATGATTTCGTATTTCAAATGTAACATTAATTTCAACTAGCTACAAAATTTTATAGCCCTTAGCCAACCTCGGAACTATTAAATTTCTTTAAAGAATTTAATTGACTCATTCACAAACGTTTTAAATGCAAGTATCATGTCCATAGGGGGCTTCCTTAAGGTTTTTTACCATTTATGCGTTGATAAGTATTTCTAATTGGAAGCTTGTACCCAGTCACTGCATTTATCTTTATCCATTATTTTATAGGATATGAAAATTCATTTTATTGCCATAGGCGGTTCTGTGATGCATAATTTAGCCCTGGATATTTTACAACAAGGGCATTTGGTTACCGGTTCGGATGACGAAATATTTGAACCCTCCAGAACTCGATTGCAGAACGCTGGGTTATTGCCGGCTGAATTAGGTTGGTTTCCCGATAAAATTACCCAGGATCTCGATGCCATTGTGCTGGGGATGCATGCACATAAGGATAATCCCGAACTATTGAAAGCCCTTGACCTTCAAATACCTGTTTATTCGTATCCTGAATTTATTTATAGAGAATCGATTCATAAAAAAAGAATCGTGGTAGGTGGAAGTCATGGTAAAACAACCATCACCTCTATGATTATGCATGTTTTGAGAATAGCAGATAAAAAATTCGATTATTTGGTGGGGGCTCAGTTAGAAGGATTTGATAGGATGGTTAAAATTGATCCGGTGAATGATTTAGCCGTTTTTGAAGGCGATGAATATTTATCTTCCACCTTAAATCCAATTCCTAAATTTCATATTTATCATCCGCATATTGCCATTATCAGTGGCATTGCCTGGGATCATATGAATGTATTTCCCACCTTTGAAAATTACTGCGATCAATTTATTCAATTTATACAAAAAGTTGAACCAGGAGGTTTCTTGATATATTGTGAGAATGATTTAGTTCTGAAAGAAATGGTTGAGAATAATCGGAGAAACGATATTCAATATTTACCCTATCAGATTCCTGCCTATGAAATAAAAGATGAACAAACTTTTATTCCACATCAAGGGCATTTACATGCTTTAAAAATATTTGGTGAGCATAATTTAATGAACATGGAAGCGGCTCGCCTGGCCTGTCAACTGGTGGGTGTAGAGGCTGAAGTTTTTTATAGTGCCATGCAAGAATTTACTGGAGCTGCCAAAAGATTGGAGGTCATGCATAAAACAGCTCATACCGTTGTATTTAAGGATTTTGCCCATTCCCCATCAAAATTATCAGCAACTATTCATGCGGTTAAACTACAATATCCCCAACGAAAAATTATCGCCTTTGTAGAGCTGCATACCTATAGTAGTTTAAATAAAGACTTTTTAGAACAATACCAACATACCATGGATGAAGCAGATATAGCGGTGGTTTTTTATAGCCCGCATACTTTGTCCATTAAAAAACTCCCCCCGGTGGATCCTCAGCAAATAGCAGATGCCTTTGCCAATCCGAAAATTTCGGTATTCGATAACAACGAAGCCATCACTTCATTTTTACAATCGTTGGAAGTGAATGATTCTGTTTGCCTGATGATGAGTTCAGGTAACTGGAATGGGGTAAATGTTTTTGAAATATTGAAAGAAAAAATGGAAGAGTAATCTACTGATTTTGTATAGGTAAATATACATAAACCGGTTGGCCATAAAATTGCTCCTTGGCCCAGTGTATTAATTGTCTTACCTCTTCGGGTAATAAAACTTTTAAAGCTTTCTCTAATTCTTTTTTGAAAAGCAGTTCATCGAAACTAACTTTCTGTAAAATGAATTTTGAATATTCTAGCATGGATTGAATCATACTCATTTAGATTTGATGTAAGGTTGTTGAATCTAAATTAGGTAACGACTATTTAATAATCAAATTATATTGAATATACTTTTTAACAATGCCTTGTGATTTAATTATTCTTTAACGATTAAATTATGCTGCATGCAGCACACTTCATTCCATCGATGGCGGCCGAAACGATTCCACCGGCATAACCTGCCCCTTCTGCACATGGGAACAAACCTGCTACTTCGGGATGCTGTAAGGATTTAGGTTCACGGGGTATTTTTATAGGCGAAGAGGTCCTCGATTCTGGTGCCACCAAAATGGCTTCGTTGGAAAAATAGGCTGGCATTTTTTTTCCAAAACTTTTAAATCCAGCTTTTAAGCGGTTTGAAATAAAATCCGGCAGTACTTGCTGAAGATCTACCGATTGAACTCCCGGGGTATAGGAACAATCGGGTAGGCTATTGCTTGTTTTGCCCTCTACAAAATCTACCATTCTTTGGGCTGGAGCGGTTTGATTATTACCCGCTAACGTACAGGCCAATTGTTCGATATTTTGCTGAAAATTCATGGCCATTAACGGACTTTCTTTAAAGCCCATCTTGATTAAATCATCCAACCGAATTTCAACCACAATACCTGAATTGGCATAGGGATTATTTCGTTTGGAAGGCGACCATCCATTGGTTACAATTTCTCCCGGCGACGTGGAGCAGGGAGCAATAATTCCTCCGGGGCACATACAAAAGGAATAAACTCCTCTTTCCATTTCTTGACTCACGAAACTATAATAGGCTGCCGGTAAATAATCGGGTCGAACATTACAATGATATTGTGCCTGATCTATTATTTGTTGTGGATGTTCTGCTCTTACACCTAATGCAAAAGGTTTAGCCTCAAGACTAATATTTTTTTTGTATAACATCTCATAAATCATTCTGGAAGAATGCCCGGTAGCCAGAATCATTTTTTGAGTGTTTACTTTTTCGTTGCCATTAAAAGTTAATGAATGTATTTTATTGAATTGAACGTCGAAATCATCCAATCTTTTTTCGAAATGAATTTCTCCTCCATGCGCCAAAATACATTCCCTAATATTTTGAATGATGTTTGGCAACTTATTGGTACCAATATGAGGTTTAGCATCTATTCCAATATCTGCCGATGCACCAAAATAAATAAAAAGGTCTAGTATTTTTTTAATATCGCCTCGTTTATCGGAACGGGTATATAGTTTACCATCCGAATAAGTACCGGCTCCCCCTTCACCAAAACAATAATTGCTTTCGGGATTTACTAAATGTTCTTTGGTAAGTAATGCCAAATCTCTTCTTCTGGACCTGATCTCTTTTCCTCTTTCAATAATGATGGGTTTTTTTCCTAATTCTAATAATTGTAAGGCAGCAAAATATCCTGCAGGACCAGCCCCAATGATATAAATACCTTCTTCGTTTTTTACGTTTTTAAAATCAGGATTAAAAACAGATTCTGGTTGATATTTTTCATCAATCCATGCAAGCAGACCCAGCACCATTTTTATATTTCGGCCCCTTGCATCAATACTTCTTTTTCGTATGGTAAGATGTTGTATTCTGGCAATATCAATTTGTTGATCTTTGGCTAAAGCTCTTTTGATATAATCAAGATTATCGTGAAATTCCGCAGGAATATTAAGTTGGAAGCTGGTAGGCATTATTCGAATAGAAACGTTATAAATATACCACGAGCATAAAGGCCTTCAATACCTCTGTTATAAACGTTGTTTTCGGGATAATGAAGATTGACAAATCCCCAGGACCCTTTTACCTGAGTGGAGAATTTAAAATAAGGTAAATAAAAATCCATTCCGAATCCTACTTCTGCTTGTGCATCATGTGCCCCAAATTTTACAGGAAAGTCAGCTGCATTTTCGGCCTGGATTTTATTGGAAATATCATAAACTTAATGATTGTGAAATCTTATATCTTAAAATAATTTAAAATTGAAA
>JBEIQI010000322.1:0-2845 GCA_040376605.1 Flavobacteriales bacterium
AATTGGAACATTTTTCACATAATCAGCCTTGCCATGCATGGTATTATACGCATGTATTTTACCCCATTCCGTATGTTTGGCTTTATGAATAAGGTACATTAAAGTCTTGCGTTGCACAGATTCTGCATGATGAGTGGCATGCTCAATGCGTCCAATTCTAGGTTTAAGGTAGGTCTTAATGAATGAGTTTGTTATAGACATAGAAGCCCCCTTTACTGCATATTAAGTGATTATGATAAAGATAAGAATTAATTTTCAATAAATAAGAACTTTTGGGGAGCCCTCCCTATGCTTCAGGCTACGTTTCACTTCGGTCTCGCAATAAATGAGACCAAGCCTTCCGCAGCGGTGGCGATGTATAGAAAAAATAAAAAAGCCCGATCAATCAATTGTATGCATATCAGTATATCAATTTTTCATTTTACGGTAAACCTCGATGTACAATAAAATCGGGAAGGAGTTTTGTTCTTATAAAACATTGTAAAATAGCCTACCAAATAATTGGTTCCCTTGGGGCAATTCGTAATGTTAATTAGGTTACGATATTCCGTTCCAATCGGATTAGTGTTGATCCCAATTGAATCATTGTATTGTAGAGAGTCTAAAGGTCTAAGATCGTTAACATCGCTTGGATTGTATGGATTATGATCAACAATCGTATAATGAAAATAATCAGCAATTCCAGGTTTCGTATAGGCTGGAAAAAATTGAAATTTTACGGTATCATTCAATTTATACTCATCTTTAAAGCTGATCAAGGCTCCCATAAAACAATCTAACCCTAGCATTTTTTGTAATGAATCGTTCTCTCTTTTCAACTTCGCATTTTCAGCCACTAAAGAATCCCTCCATTCAATCTCCACCTTATCTATGGATGCTTTACCGCAGGAACAAAGAAGAATTAAGAATAAAAAATAAAATGGTTTCATTCTTTAAATTTACATCAAAACAATTTCATCTGAAAATTGGCCCTAGTTGGCCTATTAAATTCTCTGGATCTTTCCCCCATTTCTCCTGTAATACAATATACCTCGGTTTCATTGTAACGAGATGCTACTGCCACATGGATATCACCTGCATGTTTAGAAAACAATTCATGCACCAATTGGGGTGAATTATTGTCTTTAGAGAGATGGGATAACAAAACATGAGTTAAAAATTCCGACCCATATTCTATAAAAATTTTCAATGCCTGATCATTGGATAAATGGCCACGGTTGGACTTGATGCGATTCTGTAAATGAATTGGATAACTCCCTTGACTCAGCATTTCATGGTCATAATTGGCCTCTAAGAATACAGCATGACATTGCCTAAAATTTTTAATAACATGATCACATTCGGCACCAATATCCGTAAACACCCCCACATTCACCCCATTTCCGGATATCACAAAGCTGTGAGGATCAGCCGCATCATGTAGTTTAGGGAAGGCAGTTATCGAAAGTTCACCCACCTCAATTGGCTCATAGGCATTAAACGGCTGATGCAATTCATCTTCAATTTGAAGTCCTCCGCTAATTTTAGTCCGATGAGTGATATAAACCGGAAGTTGATATTTTTTCGATAAAACCTCAACTCCTCTAATATGGTCCGAATGTTCATGTGAAATAAAAATAGCTTTCACACAATCTATTTTTAATCCAAGCCGAGCCATTCTTTTCTCCGTTTCCCTGCAAGAAATTCCTACATCAATTAGCACAGCCTCCTTGTTATTCCCGATATAATAACAATTTCCATTACTGCCTGAATTAAGTGATGCGATATACAATGACATGAAGCTTCAAAATTAATCCATTAGCCTGCAGAAGAGATGGGGTTAGATTCAAAAGTTATGAACTAATGAAATACAGAAACCTTAACGAACGATGGTAGAATCTATAAAAGGTTTCATTCTTTCCACCACCGTATATGCCCAATACCTGGCTGTTTTCCCCACAAAATGTTTTTGGGTAAGGGTATCACTTCCTAAAATATCATCGCTTCTAACCAAAATACCATTAGATCGATTTTCCATTACTTTTTCTATGGCCGAATATCGAATATCAACATTCTGCCGGTTATATGGACCAACCCAAACGAATGGTAAATTGATTTTATAATTTTCCACAATACGCATGAGTTCAAAATGAGCATTGTAATAATTCGACCCTAAAGCAATTATAATTAAATCAGGTTTAAACTTTTGCAAAACCATATCTAAGGTTGAACCATACACCCTACAAATTGACCTATCCGAGGCATCCTCTGAACTTTCCAGCACTGGGATCCAATCCTTCTCCTTCAGTTTACTTTCCGGACAAGTATAACGTACCCTGTAACCACAACAAGTACTTCTCAACTCATCATGAGTAAACGTTTTTGTACCGGCACCACCAATGGCAATATTCAGGATAAAAAAGCGCCCTTCGCTATGCAGTTTTTTATGAAAGAACTCTCCAAAATAGCCCTTCATATGCGAATCCCCTAAAATCAAAATCGATTTACTTTCACCTTGGGCATAAAGATTTAATTGGAGGCACAAAACACCCCAAACAATTAATAGGTTTACCCATAAATAACTTTCCCGTTGATGTTTGTTTTTGGTGAACATTGGCAGGATTTAATATTTCGAAATTACGAAAAATATCTCAAATACGATCGACTTAGTCTTTCAATTTTATAGGTTGATTTAAATACAGGGCCTTCTTTAAATGATAATTCGCAAAATTGGAGGTATCCGTTGACATTTCAGCAGAATATAACATACCTGATGGCATTAACGGCTCCACTTCAATTATAACTCCCTCCCCTTTTATTTCTTGAATGTAACGCATCCTATCATCTACTGAATGGGAATAAAAGA
>JBEIQI010000359.1:0-2162 GCA_040376605.1 Flavobacteriales bacterium
ACTTGTCCCGCAGGACAAGGCATTACATCGCTGGATAAAAATGGCACAGGAAAGAATTGCCTTTCAAGGGTTACCTGCCCGCATTTGCTGGCTTGGTATGGGGGATCGTGAAAAAGCTGGATTAGCTTTTAATGAATTGGTAAAGGCTGGAAAGGTTAAAGCACCAATTGTAATTGGTCGTGATCATTTGGATACAGGATCCGTAGCCAGCCCTAATAGAGAAACAGAGGCGATGATGGATGGTAGTGATGCTGTGGCAGATTGGCCGGTTTTAAATGCATTAATTAATACTGCAGGAGGGGCGAGTTGGGTTTCATTGCATCATGGCGGTGGGGTTGGAATGGGTTATTCTATTCATGCAGGAATGGTAATTGTAGCAGATGGAACCGAAGATGCTATGAAAAGATTAAAACGTGTATTACATAATGATCCCGCAATGGGCGTAATTCGACATGCAGATGCCGGTTACGAAATTGCGAAGGCAACTTCTGTAAAATTCGGATTAGATATCTAAATGGGGACATTGATCAACAACGATCTTGGATCGGTCTTAATAACTGGAGCTGGTAGGGGTATCGGACTTGAAGTGGTGAAGGCCTTCTTAAAAACAACCCATCATCCAGTAATTGCTGTTTCTCGCAATCCTCAGGAATTATTCAAAATTGAGAATGACAATTTGAAAATTATTCATGGTGATGTTTTGCTTAACTATCACGAAATATTGAATCAAATTAATCATCCCAAATCAAAGCTTGCTATTATTATTAATAATGCAGCAATGGCGATCAACAAGCCAATAATAGAGGTAAGTGACGATGATATTAAATCTGTAATGGAATTAAATTTCACCTTACCGTATCGTTTAATTCGGGATTTGCTCCCAATAATGACTTCCGGAACTCATATTGTGAATATTAGTAGCATGAGTGGTTATCAAGGAAGTAAAAAGTTTAAAGGACTTTCATTATATAGTGCTTCTAAATCAGCATTGGCCGCTTTATCCGAATGTATTGCAGAAGAATGGTCCGAAAGAAAAATATTCTGCAATTGTTTGGCTTTGGGTGCAGTTCAAACGGATATGATAAAACTAACTATTCCTGGCTTAATACCTTCTGTTTCTGCAGTTGACATGGGTATGTATATCTGCGATTTCTCAAAAACTGGTACAAAATATTTTAACGGACAAATCATTCCGGTTACACGAACGACTTTCTAAGCCATTTCTTCTTAATTTTAATTGTCTGTTAATCAGTAAGATGTAATTTATTTAATGCATTTAGTTAGAATGCATTTGTAATCATAATTAATAGCATATACATTTGCACCCCGTTAAAAAGGGAAAGCGTTCTTGCAAAGACAAAAAAATCAAGTTTTTAAATATTTTTTTTTGGAAGTTTGAATTATTGACTTATCTTTGCACCCGCTTTAAAAAGGTTCTTAATAAAACGGTTAGAAAAAAAATCGAAAATAAATTTGGTTGTTTCTAAAAGTTAAGTACTTTTGCACTCCCGTTTAATACACGGGTTTAAATTGAAGTAAAGATTCGGTTCTTTGAAAATATTGAAGAGAGAGTAAGTAGCAATAAAGCTATGGTTTTTTTTGATGCCACAAGCTCCGTTAACTCGGAGATTTTTATTACAAATTTTTACAATGAAGAGTTTGATCCTGGCTCAGGATGAACGCTAGCGGCGGGCTTAATACATGCAAGTCGAGGGGCAGCACGATGTAGCAATACATTGGTGGCGACCGGCGGACGGGTGCGTAACACGTATGCAACTTGCCTTATACTGGGGGATAGCCCGAAGAAATTCGGATTAATACCCCATAATATCAGGATAAGCATTTATCTTGGTTGAAAACTCCGGTGGTATAAGATGGGCATGCGGTCGATTAGCTTGTTGGTGAGGTAATGGCTCACCAAGGCGACGATCGATAGGGGGCCTGAGAGGGTGATCCCCCACACTGGTACTGAGACACGGACCAGACTCCTACGGGAGGCAGCAGTGAGGAATATTGGGCAATGGAGGCAACTCTGACCCAGCCATGCCGCGTGCAGGAAGAAGGTCCTATGGATTGTAAACTGCTTTTATTTGGGAATAAACCTCTGGTCGTGTACCGGAGCTGAAGGTACCAAATGAATAAGCACCGGCTAACTCCGTGCC
>JBEIQI010000088.1:0-10829 GCA_040376605.1 Flavobacteriales bacterium
ATCATTAAAAACTTTTGTTAAATCTAAATCCTGCACTTAGCCCGGTGCCAAAGGTATTGGGAACAACGCCTTCAATATTTTTTGTATATAACAGGAATGAATATCCTTTAGCGAATTCGAACCCAAAATCAATTCCAAAATTGAATTTACTGAATCCTCCATATCCAAACATAGCAGCAAGCATAATATTCTTCTGTGGATAAAAAATACCCTTTGCATAAACCAATGGATAAAAGCTACGCATCATTTTAGTTTGGACACCGGCTTGCAAATAAATTTTCTCTGGCTTAAGAGCATACGTATAATTCAAATTAATGTTCATGGGTAACATCATTGTACCCAATGCATCTCTTCTTGTTCTTACATATTTATCATCCAACGAATCAATAAAGTTGGTAAACTCATCCCCAGTAGCAGTTACAATGTTATTAATTTGAATCCCTGTAAAATGCAAGGAAGAATCGATTTCGGCAATATCTCCGGTTCTGGTCCAACCAATAAAACCAATGTCATTAATAGAGAAATGAATATTGTGCCTTTCATTGATACAACCATCATAGGCAAAATCAAAAGCTAAACCGGAACCATTATTCGCTAAAAAATTACCATAATTCGGATCAGTTCTCATGAGTGTAACCTGTGCATCTAAGTCTACAAAATTACCGGCACTATCAGTATTCATTCCCATTCTACCCGAATCAAACATCATTCGATTGTTCCCATTTACAAAGGAAAAGGCAAAACCGAATTTATGTTGTTCTTTTTCTGAATAAAAAGATTTAATGAATCCTAATTTAAATTGCTGATAAAAAACAATTTCTCCATGAGCTGGGGCCAATGAAACATTTTGACCTTGAAAAGGTTTGTTGCCATAAAAGGCCAAATCAAAAAGATTTTTTTCGTAGGCAAAATCCCCATAGATTCTATTACTAATCCCTAAATGATAGCCCCAGTTTTTACCTAATAAAGTATCGTTGTAATTGGTAAACGAAAGTTCGGTATTCCAATCGAATCCAATGGTATTATCACTTTTATTCAATCTATCACTAATAGAACCTTTTAATTCATCATCAATAAAATTACCAGTTAAGAAGGTATTGATAAATGACGTATTAATGGCATTGGAACCTAATTGAACTTGCGTATTTAATTGAATTTGTCGACGATGATTGGGATATTTAAAATGAAAGTAATTCATCACATTCGTATTCGAAAACAAAAAAAACAGGGGTATCCCAATTAAAAATCCTTTATCTGTCCACCTCATAAAACAATATGGTATTTGATATCTGCAATAAGCTTAATTTTTAAATAATAGTCACTATACATTTGTAATCTACCTGCAGAAGCAGGTAATGTATTAAACAGGGCTTTAACCCTAATATTTGCAGCCGATTTTAAATGAGATATTTTTATAGGATCTACGGTGGCTATTAAATCAGTTGTTAGAGCTGTTTCGACACGATTGAATGCATTCAACGGTGCCGCTGCGATGAGATCATTGATTAACAACGAATCCGCTGTAAGACCCGAATTATCTAACATAAATAATTGCAATTTCATGGAGATAGGAAACTTGTTTTCTGCCCTAACAATAAATTCTCCGTCAACCACATTATCAACAATATCCAAGGCTGAAAAAGGATTGTCGATGGTATCAATAAACATTAATTGACTCATTGAAAATTTTAAAGGGGCTTGCACCTTTACCTGCACATTCGCAGGATAATCGGTATAATAAAAATCAGTATATCCGCCAATATTACCATAAGGGTTTAATTTCATATCAGCACTAAACTCAATTTTATCTGGCAATAATTCAACAATGGCTTCAACATTAGAATTACCTGAATTAAATGAATAAGTATAAGTCACAGGATTTACTGGGTTTAAGGGGTTTCCGGTTTCAAATGCCCTGTTAATGTTAACGGTATTACCCATTCCCGGATGAGTTAAATTTAAAAAGGTTCCACTGTTTGTATTCGTGGCTTTTAAATAAATGGGCTTAAATCGAACATCTGCTCCTATACCATTATTTACGGTAAGCTGCAATGACAATTGCTCAATATCAATTAATCCGCTTCTAAATGCCTTTAATACGTCTAAATTGGCGGTAGTATTATTCTGGCTAAAATCATATTGGCCTAAATATCCTTTGCCGTACTCCGGTACTATATTTTCCAGTTGATTTACCACCGAAAATATCGTTGATCCATTTGATAATGTTATGTCGGGATCACCGGCAATGGAGCTAACATTTAATGTTGCGGAAAATGTGCTCAGTTCATCATTCCCTGGTCCGGTGGTAATTATTAGATAATCCGACACATCAAATTCCTTATAATAAAAAACGGTATCCTCTCCTACGCCCAATCCTGCAATGGTATCGGTAAAACTAAAGGGAACACCATTTTTTGTAGCAGACGGCAAACTATAGGTAAAAATTAATCGTTGACTGGCTAGTGATTTTAAAACCAAATTCATTTTCCCTTCCCTCAATTTAATTTCACGCAACTCTAAGCCCGCAGATGAAAGATCAATGGGAGTATAAAAAGGAGGTAAAACCGCCCCCCCTGAAATATTGATAGTTGGATAAATCCAAACATAGCTGAATGGTGCAGAAAAGGAGGGGAAATTGCTTAAAGAATCTATAGAAAACTCATAGGCATTGGCATCTATATTTAACCATAAGGAACTATCTCCATTGGTTTGAATATTCTCATCACCAATAAGCTTAGTTAAATCCAGGGTGGTTTCTGCAACCGGAGCATAGGCATCTATATCCCAGCTAGTACCCTTAGTGGTGCAAGCAGTTAATAAAAATGCCCAAATAATGAATAATCCTTCAAATGCCTTTTTCATTCCATTTTATTGAGCCCATTTGCTCCAAACATCCCCTTTTACAGCGTTGAACTGATTAAGTGATATCGATTACAAATGCTGGCCATTATTACTATAAAGATAGGAATTTTATATTAAAAGTTGAAACCGTTGGTGGCTATACAACCAAAGGAATCCCGGCAAGTAATTAATACCCGTATTTTTTACCCCAACGACTGGCCAAATAATTCCTTAATTCATTTTCACGGCTATTATCTCCAGGATCATAAAACACTTTCCCGGCAATGGCATCGGGTAAAAACTCCTGCATTACAAAATTACCGGGATAATCATGGGCATACAAATATCCATCTCCATAATTTAGGTCCTTCATTAATTTAGTAGGCGCATTTCGTAAATAAAGTGGCACGGATAAATTGCCGGTATCTTTTACCAATTGAATGGCATTGTTGATGGCTACGTAGGCTGCATTGCTTTTAGGTGATGAGGCTAAATAGGTAACCGCCTGGCTTAATATAATGCGTGCCTCTGGCATGCCTATCATACTTACCGCTTGAAAACAAGAAGTAGCCAATAAAAGCGCATTTGGGTTAGCATTTCCAATATCTTCACTTGCCAATATTAATAACCGGCGTGCAATAAATTTAGGATCTTCTCCTCCCTCCAGCATTCTAGCCATCCAATATACCGCGGCATTGGGGTCCGAACCTCTGATAGATTTTATAAAGGCAGAAATAATATCATAATGCATTTCCCCATTCTTATCATACACGGGCATCGACTGCTGTATGGCCGCTTTTACATTCTCGTTATTGAGAATGAGGGGATTTTGATTACTATAAGCGATAACGGCGATCTCTAAATAATTTAATAATTTTCGGGCATCGCCTCCACTAAAAGCCAATAATGCATCTGACTCCTCTATTTGAACATTTTTTTGTTTGAGCCATGAATCATTCGCAAGAGCACGATCCAATACTTTTAATAAATCCTCTTTGCCCAGGGCATTCAATATATATACCTGACAACGACTTAACAATGCCGAAATTACCTCAAAAGAGGGGTTTTCGGTAGTGGCTCCAATTAAACATATGGTACCTTTTTCTACAGCGGCCAACAAAGAATCTTGCTGGGATTTATTGAAACGGTGAATCTCATCTATAAAAACAATGGGCTTTTTAAATTGGCCCATAAAACCACTTTTATCAGCCTTTTCAATAATTTCACGAATATCCTTTACTCCCGAACTAATGGCATTAAGGCTATAAAATTCCCGTTCGAATGCTTCGGATAAAATTCGAGCCAGGGTGGTTTTACCTACTCCTGGTGGTCCCCAAAACAGCATACTTGGGAGTACCTTTGAATGAAGCATGTTGGTAAGGGCTCCTTTTGGACCTACCAAATGCTCTTGCCCTACAAAATCCTGCAATTTTTTAGGGCGCATTCTTTCTGCCAATGGGGCTTCTTGTTCTCTTTCGGTAATCATGATAATTGGCTATAAATGTAAGTAATACATTAGTAATTATTTCGTTTATTTGTAAACGTAATGGGGCAGGGATTGCCAGCAGTAGCCCGGACGAATGGAGGACTACTGCATAAAGCCCGATTTAGCCCCCACTAGTAGTTATCTGTTCATAGTTAAAGGTGATTGGTCTGCAATAATAAATCAATAATACTTTTAACCATTAACTAATAACCAACAACTATTATACAAAATTATGTCGATAGAAGTAAAAAATATTACCAAGATATATGGCCGACAAAAG
Source organism: Flavobacteriales bacterium (assembly GCA_040376605.1). GTDB lineage: Bacteria > Bacteroidota > Bacteroidia > CAIKAF01 > CAIKAF01 > JANWKQ01. The sequence goes on from JBEIQI010000088.1 coordinate 4,608, forward strand.
GCCCTGGATAATGTATCTTTTAATGTGGCCAGTGGAGAAATTGTGGGTTTTTTAGGGCCCAATGGTGCAGGGAAATCGACCATGATGAAAATATTGACCGGTTATATTCCGCAAACTGAAGGTACTGCCAAAGTTTGTGGTTTAGATATCATAAGTCAATCCATGGAGGTGAGAAAACTGGTGGGTTATTTACCAGAAAGTAATCCTCTTTATGGTGATATGTACGTAAAAGAGTATCTAAGATTTGTTGCCGGTATGCATCATGTATCAGGTAATAAAACCAACCTTATCGACCGAATGATTGAAATGACCGGCTTAGGGTTAGAACAAAAGAAAAAAATAAAAACACTTTCAAAAGGCTATAAACAAAGGGTGGGTCTGGCCCAAGCATTAATACATGATCCAAAAGTTTTAATATTAGATGAACCTACCAGTGGATTAGACCCAAATCAACTAATTGATATCCGCAATTTGATTATTAATATAGGGAAAGAAAAAACGGTAATGCTAAGTACACATATTATGCAAGAGGTAGAAGCAATGTGTAAACGTGTAATTATTATTGACAGAGGTAAAATAGTAACCGATAAAAAAGTAGAAGATATTGGAGATGTCATGTTTGAAGAGCCGCAATATTTTGAATGTGAATTTGATAAAGAGGTTCAACTGGATGATTTACTAAAAATTAAAGGTATAAGTAAGGCCAATCAAACCCGACCCAATTATTGGGTGATACAATCGCAAAAGGGAACGGATATTAGAAGCGACCTTTCGAAATGGGCCGTAAGTAAAGATATTACTGTGCTTACCATTAAGAAGTCCGAAACATCGTTAGAAGATGTTTTCCATAAGGTAACCAGGAAGAAGTAAGCCAGTTGTTATTTAAAGGGTAAAAAATGTCACCTGGCAACTAATATTAGTGAATAGAAAATAAACTATTTAACCCCTGCTTTGGTTTTAATATCCAATTGCGCAGCCTCCGCCTATTTTTTATCTAGAAAATTAAAGGAACACAATGTATTCGTTTTTTCTGTAGGTTTCTCATCATACTGCCCATAAGATTTCCAATTAATGGGAGCTACCTCAGGGGCTAATAAGGTAACGTAATAATAGGTGGATGGCTTATAATATTCATTTTTATTCATACTTAATGATACCGTTGTGGTGCTTTGCATATCGGTTCCTTTATCAATGGATGTATAGGGAATATCAAAATAATATACTGATAATATTTCATTTTGAGCATTGGTGAAAACAGCCCAAAAATTAACACCAACGGCATCACGTAACAAATAATGATCAAAAAATCCAAACGACTGAGTACCACTTACTGATTCCATATGAGAAATTAAATCTCAACCTATAGACTCTTTTTCTTGGCTTCGGTTACATTGACTTCCTTCAAATAAAACGGAACGGAATAAGCCAAATCAGACCAGTTGTGCTTCAGAAATTTTTGATAAGCTATGCCGGACATAGTGGCAGCCGATAAGACACGTTGATCAAATCTGATATTGGGAAACTTTTCTAAAATAGGTAATGCCTTGGGCATTCCATTTCCTATAAAACAAACTTGCTTGTTATTTAATAAGGACTCCCAATCAAATTCCGTGAGAATACAAGCAAAAGGTTCTATAACAAATTGATTCTTACTATCTAATAAAGCTCCATATACCTCCATTCTTCGTGCATCAATCATAGGAAAATAATATTCTCCGTCGTTCATATTTTCGGAGCATAGATGTTGTAATGTGGATACTTCGATTAATGGCAATCCGGCTCCATAACATAATCCCTTGGCAACAGAAAGACCAATGCGCAAACCTGTATATGACCCCGGCCCTGCGCTATAAGCAATAGCAGATAAATCGGAAATTTTCAACTGTTCCTCTTTCAGTATATCTTCTATAAATACAGTTAGAATTGAGCCATGCACATTGGCTTCGGTAATACTTTTTTCTGCAATACATCTTCCCGATTTTGAAAGGGCTACCGAACATACTTCTGTGGCCGTCTCAATGCAAAGAATATATTTATTTTCCACTATATAAGGTTTTCTTATCTACTACCTTCACCTTCATCCCATCTTCTAATTTACGGGAGATGGCATCATAGGGACCCTCTACTACAATTTGGCCTTTCGTTAAACCAGTTAACACCTGAATATATTTATTGTCCTGAATACCGGTGGTTACCTGCACCATTTTTACTTTTTTATCTTCAACCAAAAACACGTATTCCTTAAAATCATCTCCACCCGTGGTTACGGTAGAATCTTTTTTAGCCGTTACCGATTGAATGGGAACAGATATCGCATTATTTAAACTGCCGGTAATCACATCAACCGTTGCAGACATTCCCGGGCGAAATGGAGATACACTTTTTGCCGTTAATAAATCCTTATATGAATCAGCACTGATTCTAATTTTTACCTCAAAATTAGTTACCTCATCGGTGCTAATTGCATTATTAGAGGTCTTAGGAGAATTAGCAATGGAGGTTACAATCCCTTTAAATTTTCTGTTGAGGTAAGCATCCACTTCAATTAAGGCGGTATCTCCCAAATCCACTTTTACAATATCATTTTCATTTACTTCTACATTCACCTCCATAATCCCCAAATCTGCGATTCTCATCATTTCTGTACCAGCCATGGTAGCAGTTCCTACCACACGTTCACCCTTCTTTACATTTAGCATGGATACAATACCATTCATCGGTGAATAAATTTTTGTTCTGGATAAATTGGTTTGTGCTGATTTTAAAGATGCAGCCATACTCTGAACGCTATATCCCATTGCTGTAACCTCCTGTTTAGCGGCCAATAAATTAGATTGAGCAACCTTATAATTCGTATTAATGGTATTCCATTCCGTTTCGGAAATCGCCTTTTTATCGTGTAGCGATTTATTCATATTGTAATTATTTTCTGCCATTAATAGTTGAGCCTCTTGCTGAGTTTGACGAGCTTGTGCTGACGCTAAATTAGCCTTGGTTTGACTTAAACTGGCCACCATTCTTTCGTACTCACTTTTATAAACATCAGGATTAATCTCCATGAGTAATTGACCTTTCTTTACAGAATCTCCCTCTTCCACATATAATTCTACAATCTCACCTGAAACATCAGATGCTATCTTTACTTCAATCTCCGGTTGAATTTTTCCTGAGGCTGAAACCGTCTCAATGATATTTCGATTATCAACGGTATCGGTGGTTACCTTCACCGTTTTACCACCACCGCCGCCGCAGGAACTAATAAATACAACAACCACAAACATTGAAACAACTGCTGAAATATACTTTATACTTTTCATGATTTAAAATTCTAATTTTTTACCTTGATAAAAATCCAAGACTTTGGTTTTTAATATATAATCGTATTCTGCCAATAACAACTCTGTTTTAGCATTAAAATATTTATTAGCTGCATCATTAAACTCCACGCTGGTTATAACCCCTACATCAAATTTATCTTTGGCATAAGTATAGGTTTCCTCTAATGCCTCCAGATTTAATTTGTTGGCTGTATATGTTTTAAAAGCAGCTCTTGCGTCAGTATACGCCTTCTGTATTGTATTTTTTAATTTATATTCTTCATTTTCTAAATCCAACTTAGCATTCATCCATTGAATTTTTGACAACTTTACATTCGTACGAACATTTAATCCATTAAATATTGGCACTGTTAAACGGAAAGAAAGTTGCTGTCCAAAGTTCTGCTGCAACTGAGTACCATAAGGGATATCAATAGGATTAAATGGATCGGTATAATCCTTTCTTAATTCAGAAAAGGTGGTTGATAAGGTTGCTCCGAAACTTAAAGATGGATAATAATTTCCTCTGGCGGCAGTTAAAATTCTTTTGAACTTCCAAACAGTGGCCTCCTTACTTTTTATAATTGGTGTATTTTCTAAGGCATAGTTAAAAATAGGCTCCAACGAAGCTTCCTCTTTAAACTCATTAATATTTACTTTCGAAAAATCTGGTTTTTCAATTTTAATATCCATTTGATTCAAATTTAAGGCTTGAATTAATGATAATTTACAAGATGCCACCAGGTTTTCTCCATTGGCTAGATTTACCAATTGGGTTGCCAGGGATGATTGGGCAATTAAATAATCCCCTTTGGTAATAATCCCTGCATCAAACAATAATTTAGATCTATCCACCTGCACTTGCATCGCAGCCACCTGCTGGTTAAGTATATCCAGACGTTCTTGAGCAAATAATAATTGTAAAAATAATTGGGCAATATTGAGTTGAACATCATTTACTGCCTGCTCAAAATCATACATGGAAGCCTTTTGCCCCCATTGATTGGCCATAATATTGTAATAATTAGAAAGTCCATTAAATAACACCCAATTGAACTGAGTAGCATAAAAGGAGTTTTGATATTGTTGATTTTGTAAGATCCCGGAATTATTATCGAAACTAAGTCCATAACTCCAAGTATGGCTGGCAGAACCATTGGCCGTTGGAGCTAATGCTGCCCACGACTGGGTGGTTTGAGCCTTAGATGATTGAATACTTAAATCCAATTGTTTAATGGATATATTATTCTCCTTGGCATATTCCAAACATTTATTCAATGTCCACGAATCTTTATTGGCGTTCTGCGAAAAAGAATTAGCAGATAACAACAATAAGCATATAAAGGTGAAGATATACCTAGCCATCCTTTGAGAATTTTGAGCAAGCTAAATTACTTATAATTCGTTTGTTATGTAGGTGTTATTGTTAAAAATTTAAAAGGATTGGATGGCTAGGGCCTAGCGTAAGATAATACACCACAGATTAGTCTCTATTAAGGTCCACGCCGTCAATCCCTCACGTTTAAGGTTTTTACGGCAATCTATCATTACATCCCATAAGCCAACGTATATGGGTTTAAGAACGGAACGAGATGACATCTATACCCAATTCACCCAAAAATCACCTATCAACCTTCAACATTTCATACATTATCCTATTTTTACAGTCCTAACTTATACCCAATTGGTTTTTAGCTCCCCAATATTCTTATTTTGGTTTTTTCCATTGGTGTTAATCCTGTATTATCTCAGTTCAAAAAAATACAGGAATTTCATCTTGCTTATTTTTAGTCTACTTTTTTATGCCTGGGCAGAAGGTAAAATGACCTTGATTATGCTTTCCTCTATTGCCATCGATTATTTTCTGGGTATTTTAATAGCAGGAACCACCGGCAAAAAAAAATTATCACTCCTTATTTTAGCTATCATTTTAAACCTTGGGCTTTTGGTTTATTATAAATATGCCAATTTCTTCTTTTTAAATTACAATAACCTCGTTAGTCAATTTCATCTCAATCCGGTTTTATGGCAAAAGGTAATTATGCCTTTGGGTGTGTCATTCTTTATCTTTCATGGCATCAGTTATATCGTCGATGTTTACAGAAGTAAAACCAAACCGCAAAAAAACATCTTCGACTTAGCCTTGTACATCTCCTTATTTCCACAGCTGATTGCAGGCCCCATCATTCGTTATCATGATGTACAAGCGCAATTAACGAACAGAAAGGAAAGCCTGCCCTTATTCGAAAGTGGAGTTAAACGATTTATTCTTGGTTTTGCAAAAAAAGTTCTCATTGCCAACAACGTTGGATCTGTAGCTGATTATGTTTTCTCCATTAATAATGCAGATTTATCTATGAGTTCGGCATGGATTGGGGTGATTAGTTATACTATACAGATTTATTTTGACTTCTCCGGATACTCAGATATGGCCATAGGTTTGGGTCGTATGTTTGGTTTCAAATTTCTCGAAAATTTCAACTTCCCCTATATCTCCAAATCCATTACGGAATTCTGGACCCGATGGCATATTTCGCTTTCCAATTGGTTTAAGGATTATCTATTTATTCCATTAGGAGGTAGTAAAAAAGGTATTATTAGAAACTATTTGAATATCATTATTGTTTTTACCTTAATGGGATTTTGGCATGGGGCTCAATGGACTTGTGTAATGTTGGGAGTATTGTTTGCTGTAGTCATTTGTTTAGAAAAGTTATTCCTGCTTAAAATCCTGAGAAAACTCCCGGGGAGCATTCAAATTCTTTACACCATTGTTGCCTTTATGTTTATTCTAATTTCAGTAAGAGCTGAAAATATGGATCAGTTAACCACCTTTTGGAAAACTATGTTTGGGTTAGGTCCAATTAACCATCCTATGTATCCGATAGGTCTATTAATTTCGGTA